>QOAX01000095.1 GCA_003972865.1 Verrucomicrobiota bacterium
ACCTGCGAAGCAAGGACGCTCGGATGGAGGAGTCCGATTTCAGCGCCACCGCCTATGACCGAGTTTACGACGCGACACGGCCGGAACTGTTCTTCAAGGCGCTCCCCGAAAAAGTGGTGGCCTGCGGCGAGCCGGTGGGGATCCGCACGGATGCCCAGTGGAGCGTGCCTGAGCCGGAACTGGTGCTGCTGATGAACTTGCGCGGCGACATCGCCGGCTACGCGGTCGGCAACGACATGAGTTCCCGTGACATCGAGGGCGAAAACCTGCTCTACCTGCCGCAGGCCAAGGTGTACCACCGCTCCTGCGCTGTCGGCCCGTGGGTGCGCGTCGGTGCCACAGAGGAGCAGGCGCGCGAGTGGGAAATCGAAATACAGATCGAGCGCGGCGGCGAGACCGTCTTTGAGGGAGCCGTTAGCGTAAACCAGATCAAGCGCTCCTTCGGCAAGTTACGGGACTTCATGTTTCAGTCGCAAGTCTTCCCTTTCGGCTGCGCGTTGCTCACCGGCACCGGCATCGTGCCGGACGACAACTTCACGCTCGAGGAAGACGACACGGTCCGTATCCGCATCTCCGGAATCGGTTGTCTGAACAACCCGGTTGTCCGGGTTTAATCCTTAACCACACCTGCCGCAGTTGCCGGGATTGCCGGAGCAACTGGGCGGCGCGGGATCGGGTTCACTACCCGCAGCGGCAAAAACAGACAGCTCCTTTTTCATCCGGTGCGAGCCACAGTGCGGACATTCCGGCAGCTTGGTTTCGCTGCTCGAACGCACCAAGTGCTCGCTCGGCTTTCGGCACTTGCTGCAGGTGTATTCGTAAAGAGGCATCGCCGGTGGGGATTAGATTTCGGGAGCATGGTCAGCGTCAACCACCTCGAAGATGTAGCCGTTGGGATCGCGGAAAAAGAACCGCTCGAATAGCGTCTCGCGAATGGGATCGATCAGTTCCGCGCCGCGCTCGGCTAGGCGCTCCTTCAGTTCGGCAAAGCCGTCCGCGGGAAATTCCACCGCGAAGTGCCGGCCAAACTCCCGCTCGAATCCGGACGGCTCGAAGTCCGGCACGCGTAGCAGATGCAGTTCCTGCCCGGGAGCGATCCGCAGCCAGGCGGCCTGGACGTCGATGTTGCCGGGGCGCTCGATCGGCTCCCAGCCAAGTGTCCCGGCGAAAAAGTCGCGCGTCGCGATGACGTCGCGTGTGGCCAGGGTGAGGTGGGCAAAACTCATCGATCAGGAAATGGGATAATCCTCAATCTCAGCCGTGACACAAATCTGCACGGCGGCGTTGAGCGGCATCTCGTCAATGCCGACTGCCAGTCGCGCGTGCCGGCCGCGCTCGCCAAAGACGGCGTTGAACAGCTCCGACGCGCCGTTGAGCACCTGCGGGTGGCCGCGAAAACCGGGCGCGGTGTGCACGTAGCCGTCCACCTTCACGATGCGTTTCACGCGATCAAGGTCGCCGGCGGCCGCCTTGATCTGGGCAATGGCATTGATGGCGCACTGCCGCGCCGCCTGGTAGCCCTGATCCTCGGTGATCTCCTCGCCGCACCGGCCGGAGTACGCCATCTCGCCATCCCGCCACGGCAGTTGGCCGGAGGTGAAGACAAGATTGCCGATGCGCATCCACGGCTCATACGCCGCCACGGCCGGCGGCGGCGGCGGCAGTTCGATGCCCAATTCGGTTAGTTTTGCTTCAATGCTCATGAGAAAAAACTCGGGAAGGTCGACTTGGTCGCGGCGATGCCGCGGTTGATATAATCCAAATCGCCGGCGATGCTGAACAACTGGCTGCCAAGCTCACGGCACTTGAGCGCGAACTCCTCGGTCTTGGAGAGGACGCCCCACGGTTTGCCGTTGGCCTTGGCCGCGGCGGCGATACGCTCGATGGCGCCCAGCACATGCGGGTCCATCGGGTTGCCCGGCTTGCCTAGGTTGTTGGAAAGATCACTCGGCCCGACGAACAAACAATCGACGCCCTCGACAGCGGCAATCCCCTCGACGCACTCCACCGCCTCGGCGGTTTCAATCTGGATCAGCGTCCAGCGATCGCGGTTGCTGTCGGCCACGTGCTCGGGCGCCGGCTTGGTCCCGAACTCCGCCTCATGGTTGCCGAGGAACATGCCGCGCTCGCCGACCGGGTAATACTTCATCCAGCGCACCGCCTGCTCGACCTCGGCGACACTGCGCACCTGCGCCATCATGATACCGCTCGCCCCGCCCTCCATCGGGCGCATGACCGTGGCATAATCGGTCGGCGCCACGCGCGCAAAGGCATCCAGCCCGGCGGCGCGGCAGGCCAACAGCAGCACCTCCAAATCCTGATTGGGCAGCCCGGAGTGCTCCTGGTCTATCCATACGCCGTCGAGATCGCCGAACTTGCCGGCGACCTCGATGAGTTTGGGACTCGGGAAGGCGCTGATCGCCATCACGCGAACCTCCTGTCCCTCGGCCATTTTTTGCTTGAGCGTCTTGATGGGCATCGGCCCGGGGAAGATAAAAGCCGCGTCCCCGGAACACAAGCCACCCGCTTGGCAAGCGCGGATTTGGAATCGATCCATTTCGGCGGAGAGGATAGCATCGACTGCGTGAACCGGATCACCCAACGTACTTTCCTCAAACAAACCAGCCAGGGGCTGGCCGGCTTGGCCGTCGCACCGGCCGCCTTGGCCAGGCCGCTTGGCCAAGCGGAACGTAGCGCCCAGCCGACAGCCAAGCCGGTGGCGACGTTCTCGATTGTGGGGTTCGATCCGCGCACCGGCGACCTCGGCGTGGCGGTGCAGAGCAAGTTTTTCGCCGTGGGCAGCGTGGTGCCGTGGGCCAAGGCCGGTGTCGGTGCCATTGCCACCCAATCTTACGCCAACGTCAGCTACGGTCCCGACGGCCTCGAACTCCTGGCCAAGGGCAAGTCGGCCAGGGAAACGGTCGAGACGCTAACCTTGACGGACGGAAACAAACAGCGGCGGCAACTCGGCATCGTCGATGCCAAGGACAACAGCGCATCGTTCACCGGCTCCGGCTGCCACGACTGGGCCGGTCACATCGAGAAACCCAACTTCTGCGCGCAGGGAAATATTCTCACCGGCAAAGAAGTCGTGGACGCCATGGCGACCAGCTTCGGGCAGTCACAAAAGAAGGCCAAGGGCGGACTGTGCGACTGGCTGGCCGACGCGCTGACGGCGGGGCAGGACGCCGGTGGCGACTCGCGCGGCCGGCAATCGGCCGCGCTGCTCGTGGTGAGAAAAAACGGAGGCTACGCCGGAGGCAACGATCGGTTCATCGACCTGCGGGTGGACGACCACAAGACACCGATCATCGAGTTGCACCGCCTCTTGGGCATTCACAAAAAAATCCACACACGCGCCCATGAAAATCCGCCGAAGCGATAACGCTTGGGTTGAAGTTTTTTCCAGACCGCGAATGAAAACGAATGGACGAATACTTCATTCGCGTCGATTGGCGTGCACCCGCGGTTGAGCGTGTGACTTTTATTTCTTGGCGGCGTGGAGTTGGGCGGCGCGGCGCTTGGCCATCACGCGCTTGATGATCTCGTCGGCGGCGACACCGCAGAGGATCACCATACCGATGATGGCGTACTCGAGATGGGTGGAGATGCCGAGCAGGTTGATGGAGTTTCGCAGCAGGCGAATGACCGCCGCAGCGATGATCACCCCGAGGATGGTCCCCTGCCCTCCGCGCAAACTACAACCGCCCAGCACGGCAGCCGCGATGGCATAGAGTTCGTAGAACTCACCGGTCTGCGCCGGTTGCACGGAGTCCAACTCATAGGCGAAAAGTAAGCCAGAAAGACCTGCCAGGAAGGAACAAATCACGTAAGCGACAATCTTCAACCGATCGGTTTCGATGCCACTGTAACGCGCGCCGTCTTCGTTGTTCCCCAAGGCAAAAAGGTAGCGCCCCCAGATGGTTCGGTTAAGGAAAATGGCCGCCAAAATCGCCACGACGATTAGGAAAAACAACGGTGCAGGAAGCCCGAAGGAACCCATCAATACCTTACCACTGAACAGCGAATCCAATTTATCGGTGCCCGGATATTGCATGGTTTGGTTATCCGTCATCCAACGCGAGATTCCGCGATAAAACAGCAACCCGCACAAGGTCACTACGAACGGCTGCAATTTCACCTTGGTAATCAACAACCCATGGATCAGCCCGATGCCAAGCGACAGCCCAAGCAACATCACGACGGCGAAATTTGGATCCCATTCTTTTTTGATCGCCAACGCCATGAGTGATGCGACCAAGCCAATGACGGACCCGATCGACAAGTCGATGCCGCCTGTGATGATCACAAACGTCACACCGATCCCCATGATCGCGTACAAGCTCGACCACTTGATGAGGTTCTGCATGTTGTAGGCACTGAGGAATGGTTCACTGCTCATCGCGGTGAAGATGAAGATGAAAATGAACAGGCCTAAAATTCCGAGTATGTTTTTTTTCATCGATGGATCGATCAGGCGGCCGCCTTGTTGCCGGTGGCCAGTTGCATGATGGTTTCCTCGCTGAGTTGGTCGCGGCTCAGTTCGCCGGTGATAGCACCCTCGTGCATCACCAACGCCCGATCCGCCATGCCCAACACTTCCTCCATTTCGCTGGAGACAAATAGAATCGCCACCCCACTGGCGGCGAGTTCTTCCATCAGTTTGTAAATTTCTTGTTTTGATCCGACATCGATTCCCCGGGTCGGTTCGTCCAGCAGCAACAGGCGCGGGTTCATGGCCAGCCACTTGCCGAGCACGACTTTCTGTTGGTTGCCGCCGGAGAGGTATTGGATGACCTGCTCGAGGTGCGGCGTCTTGATGTCCATCTTTTCGACCGCCTCGTTGGCCACATTCGTCTCAGCGGTAAAATCAATCATGCCTGCCTTTTGGTCGATGCGCAGTCGAGCCAGGCTGGAGTTTTCCCTCACGCTCATTTGCGAAACCAAGCCGTGTTGTTTGCGGTCTTCCGGGGCCAAAGCGATCCCGGCCATGATTGCCTCGAGCGGGCGCCTGGGTAAAATCTTGTTGCCGTCGAGTTTCAACGTGCCACCTACAGCGGGGGTGATTCCAAACAGTGTTTGCAACAGCTCCGTTCGCCCTGCCCCAACCAGGCCGGCAATGCCAACGATCTCGCCCTGACGCACAGAGAATGACAATTCGCGATTCGGGTGGGCCGGCGTACGTAAGCGGTCCGCCTCGATGACCACTTCGCCCGGCTCAGTGGCGTTCCGCTGGTAAAACTGTGACAAGTCGCGGCCGACCATCAGCTTGACCATGGCGTCGTGGCTGATCTCCTCCCTGACCAATTCGCCGGCGTTCTCGCCGTCACGCAAAACGGAGACCCGATCGGACAACTCGATCACTTCGCCCAAGCGATGTGAAATATAGATGATACTGATACCCTGCGAGCGGAGGTCGTTGACCACCTTGAACAGGTTTTCGGTTTCCTTTTGCGCCAAGCTCGAGGTCGGCTCGTCCATGATGATGATCCGTGCATCGACCGAAAGCGCCTTGGCGATCTCAACCAACTGCTGGTGGCCAATCGTCAGATCGGCCACCAACGTGTCGGTGGGGAACGCCAGCCCCACGCGTTGCAGGTGTTTGGTCGCCTGGGCGTGGATAAGTTTTCGATCGATGAACCCGGCCTTGTGCGGCTCGTTGCCGAGAAAAATGTTGGCCGCGATGTCGAGGTTACCGGCGAGGTTCAGCTCCTGATGGATCAGTGCGATGCCGTGCGCCTGCGCTTCCCGGACGGAGTTGACACGGATCGGCTCGCCGTCAAGCTCGATGGTTCCCGCATCCGGAGTGTGCACCCCGGCGAGGATCTTCATCATCGTGCTTTTACCGGCGCCGTTTTCGCCTACCAAAGACAAAACCTCACCCCGGTTCAGGGTGAGATCGACATTGTGCAGTGCCCGCACGCCCGGGAACTGCTTTCCAATTGCGGTGATTTTCAGCAGCGGTGGTTGGGCGTCCACCATTAATCCTTCTTTGCACCCAACGCTACCATCTTACGTTTCTCACTCCAGAACGCTTCAATGTTCTTGGAGGTCACCACCTTGAAACCGACATCGATGAATTTGTTCGCAGGAATAACGGAGGTATCGCCGTCGAGCAGCGCCTTGAGCACGCGCACCGACTGGTAGCCATACTTCCAAGGCTGTTGACTGATGGTGCCGTGCGCGTGGCCGTCCTTGATGGCCTGCAACAAGTCATCGTCCTCGTCGAAACCGCAGACCTTGATCTGCCCCAGCTTGCCGGCTTCCCTGATCGCCGCCAGGCAGCGCGGCGGGTTGTAGGCAAACAAACCGACCATGCAGGCCAAGTCCTTGTGTTTGGTGATGGCGTCCTCGGCGTTGGACTTGGCGGTGTCCATCACGAAGTTGTCGGTACGGGTGTCGAGAACCGTGTACCTGTCACCCTTGAACACCTTGGCCACTTCGTCGAACTTGACTTGGCCAAGCGCTTGGTGCGGCCGATCGAGCAACTCGTCGATGACGCCTTGGCGCCGTTGACGAGCATTCAACTGCTCCAAGCGGCCCACGAAAATCATCACTTCACCACCGCCCGGGATCGCCTCCTTCACCAATTGGCCAAGCGCGCGGCCGGCCTTGTAGTTGTCGGTGCCGACGTAAACCTGGCGATTGCTATTCGGCGCATCGGCGTCATGGGTGATCAGCGCGGTTCGGGAGGCGACTTCGTTCAAGAACTTGGTTTGACCGTCGGCGTCGATCGGGCTCACGGCGATCCCCTTGATGCCCTTGGCCAAGAGTGTCTCCAATATACTCTTTTGGTCGGCCAAGCCTTTTGGGGGGAAGTGCACCTCGCACTCCACGCCAAACTCGGCCTCGGCTTGACGGACACCCGCGGCGCACAAATCCCAGAACGGATCAATGCCGTTGGTCACGTACGCGATTTTGTGCTTCGCCACAGTGCCACTGTCCGCACCGGCGGTGCCTTCATCGCTTGGCTTGGTGCAGCCGGCCGCGATTGCCACCGCAATTGCGGTCGCTGCTATGGTCATTTTTTTGTTCATTTTTTGATGGGTGCTTTTGGGTTGGGTTGAAAATCAGTGCACGGTCAGACCGCCGTTGACGTGGATGTTCTGGCCGGTGACGAATGACGACGCCTCGCTGGCGAGGTAAACGATCGTGCCGGCCAGGTCCTCCGGCTTGCCCCAGCGCTGCATCGGGATGGAGGCGAAGTAGCCGTCCTTTAGTTCCTGCGGGTCGTTCTCGTGGCGCTCCACAGGGATCCAGCCCGGCGCGACCATGTTCACCGTGATGTTCCAAGGCGCCAGCTCGTGGGCCAGGCTGCGGTTGAAACCGTTCTGCCCACCCTTGGCAGAAACATACGCGGTGAACGGCGTGATACCCAGATGAACCACCTCCGAGCCGATGTTGATGATGCGGCCCCAGCGTTGCTTCTTCATGTGCGGCAGCACGGCGCGCGTCACGAGGTATGGGCTCTTGATGAAAAAATCGAGCATGCTCTGGTAGAATTCCCAGTCGTACTCCTCGATTGATTTCTGCGGCTGAGCCGGCGTGGCGTTGAGGATCACGATGTCCACCGGGCCAAGCTGTTCACCGGCCTCGGCTACCAAGCGGTTCACGTCGGCCTCGTCGGTCACGTTGGCGCGGATCATCGCCCCCTCGGCCCCGGTGGCTTCAAACGCCGCGAACGCCTTGGCGGCGCGTTCCTCGTTGTTGAAATAATTCATCGCCACCCGGGCGCCCGCCTGGCCAAGCGCGATCGCCATCCGCTTGCCCAAGCCGGTCGAGCTGCCGGTGACCAGTGCCGTCCTGCCCTTGAGTGAAAATTGCTCCGTGCTCATTCGTGCTTCGAGAGGCCCGAGACGCTACCAAAGGCGCTCCCCGAATGGAATCCCGCTTTTGCGGCCAAGCGCCTGGCCAAGCGCCAAATCAGCCACCACAGATATCGGTGGCGCTCAGGTGGGTCAGGTCGGGCACGGCCCAGTCCGGCTCACAGGCCCGAAGCGCCTCCAGCGTCGCACCGCCCGTGGCCACGCCCACCGTGTGCGCGCCGATGTGTTTGCCGCAGGCAATGTCATTGGGCGTGTCACCGACCACGACGATCTCCGGGCCGTCGAGCTGGCACTCGAGGTGTTCGCCGCCCTTGGCAGCGGCGGCGGCGGCGATGAGGTTGCGATCTTCGCTGTCTTCCGAGAAGCCGCCCAGCGCAAACCGATCCCACAGCCCGTAGGCACCGAGCTTGCGCCTGGCGCCCTCGCGGATGTTGCCGGTCAGCAGGCCAAGCGCCGGCGCGTCCGTCAACGCCGCCAGCTCGTCGAGCATCCGCACCACGCCGGGAAACGGCCCGCCCTTGCTCGCGTCGAGGTGGCTGTCCACCAGTCGCAGGTAGTGGCTGAAAAACGACTCGCGGTTTTCCGGCGTGCAGTCGACACCGCCGTGCCGGCACATCTCGCGGAAGAGCGAGTAGTCGGTGCGCCCGGCAAACTTGATTTTCTCGGTGGCCTTGGCAACGCCGAACGCTGCCTCGAACGCCTCGCCGAACGATTTCATCCCGGCACCGCCGGTGCTCACCAGTGTGCCGTCGATGTCGAACAACACGAGGCGCACCGGGCCAGTGGCGGCGTTGTCCGCCTTGGCCTGGATGGTTGGATGGGTTCTGCCCAAAGTGTCAGCCATGATTTGAATCGTTACGATCCGGTCTTTGCCGTATGGATTGGCTTGCCGGGGAGTCTCCCACCGAAATCGGGGGGTGGGCAAAATCTGATGCACCAACCGAAAAGTCAACCCGTCACCACCCGGGATGTGTGGAAAACGTGGTATCCCCTCGCGCTGAGCTGGCTGATGATGGGAATCGAGCTGCCGCTGCTCAGCGCGGTGGTGGCGCGCCTGGCCAACCCCGAAGTGAACCTCGGCGCCTACGGCGGCGTGGTGTTCCCGCTCGCGCTGCTGATCGAGGCGCCGATCATCATGCTGCTCACCGCCAGCACCAAGCTCAGCCGCGACCTCGTTTCGTACAAAAAATTGTGGCGCTTCATGATGATCGCCGGCGGTGGCCTGTCAGCACTGCACCTGCTCGTCGCCGTCACGCCGCTGTTCGACCTGCTCGTCGGCGGACTGCTCGGGGTCGAGGCCGAAATCCTCGAGGTCAGCCGCCTCGGCATGATCATCATGACGCCGTGGACTTGGGCCATCGCCCACCGGCGATTCAACCAAGGCGTGCTGATCCGGTTCGGCCACTCGAGAGCCGTCACTTGGGGAACGCTCACCCGCCTCTTAGCCGTCGTGTCAGTGCTGTTCACCTGCTACGCCCTGGCCAAGCGCATCGGCCTGCTGGAACTGGGCATCATCGCCGCCACGGCAGCCGTCTCCGCCGGCGTGGTGATCGAGGCCATATACATCGCGTGGAAAGTTCGGCCAATCGTTCGCGACGTACTGCCCGTGGCACAGTCCAACGAGCCGCCCCTCAACCGCAAACGTTTCCTTTCGTTTTACGTGCCGCTCGCCTTGAGCCCGCTGCTTGGCCTCGCCGCGCAGCCGATACTCACCGCCGGTATCAGCCGCATGCCGTCGCCGACCGATTCGCTGGCCATCCTCCCGGCGCTCAACGGCTTCACGTTCTTGTTTCGCTCGATCAGCCTCGCCTTCCTCGAGGTGGTGGTGGCGCTGGTCGAGCGGCCCGGTGGCTACACAGCCCTGCGACGCTTCGCATGGCAGGCCGCACTATGCGTGTTCTGCCTTCAACTGCTGATCGTCGCTTCGCCGTTGGCCAACGGCTGGTTCGGCACCGTCAGCGGACTCGACACGGACTTGGCCAAGCTCGCCTCCCAGGCCGTCTGGGCAGCGCTGACACTGGCCGCATTCGGTTTTGGCAACAGTTTATGTCAGGGGCTGCTTGTCCACTCACACAAAACCCGCTCGCTCACTGAGTCGGTGGCGATGTTCCTGATTGTGACCGTCATCGGCCTGACCGTGGGCGCGCACGGCGACTGGCTGGCCGGAGCCATCTTCGCCTACATCATCTATTCGCTTGGCCAGGCGACGCAGTTCGGCTGGCTTTTCATCCGCAGCCGCCCCGATCGCCAGGCGCTTGCCCAGGCGGAATAACTTCGTGGACCCGGCGCGCTTCGCTTGGCCAAGGTCACAAAACCGTCACAAAGGCGATTCCCCTTGCACGCCCCGCCGGCTTGTGCCTTAATGCACTCGTTGTTGATTGAAGGTCAATCAGCACGGAAGAAAGGAAACAGAAAATGGCACACTTCGTGAAACTGACACAGGCTTCGCCGAGCGGTTATACCGAGGAGGATTCCGAGATTCTGTTCAACCTCGACACGGTCATCTCCGTTGAACCGGTGGGTGACCAGACGATGATCCAAACCCGATGGGGGCGGATGACGGTTAGCGAGGATCTGGACACGATCCTGAATCTGGCGAACGCCGACAGGGGTGGCTTCAAGGCCCCCCAACTCGATTCGTTCACGCGAATCAACGAGGAGTCACTCTCCTTGTAAAGCACGGGCGAAGGCCCGATTTGGAAATACTGAATAAGAACTGACCCGCAGCCGGTTGCTCCCAAAAGGACGCCGGCTGCGTTTGTTTTTCGTGAGCGCGCCCCTGTTTATCGACCTTGTGCGGCAACAGACTGCCTGCTAGCGTTTTGACAGACATCAAGCTTATGAAACGCACACTACTGACGCTCGCAGTCGCCACGCTACTGGCCACAAGCGCCTTCGCTGACCCGATTCACGATGCTGCCGACAATGGCGATCTAGCGGGTGTCCAAGCGGAATTGGATAAAGGTGCGGATGTGAATGCAAAGGATGATATTGGATGGACTCCGTTGCATGGTGCAGCTTTTGGAGGTCACAAGGAAATCGTCGAACTGTTAATCGCCAAGGGTGCGGGTGTGAATGCGACGGATGTTGATGGCGAAACATCTCTAGATAAGTTCAAAAGCAGACCCGAACTCGCCGACCTCCTGCGCAAACACGGCGGCAAGACGGGTGAAGAATTGAAAGCTGAAGGGAAATGAAACATTTCCTACTCACAACAATCGCAGCCGTGATGTTGGTGGGAACCGCCTTCGCTGGTCCGATTCACGATGCTGCCAGAAAAGGGGACATCGAAGCCGTCAAACAGCACTTGGCCGCTGGTAGGAATGTGAATGCGAAGGATGATAAAGGCAGAACCCCTTTGCATCGTGCGGCTCGTGAAGGACACAAGGAAGTCGCCGAACTGCTTATTGCCGCTGGTGCTGCTTTGAATTGGAAGGATAAGGAGGGAAAGACTCCTTTGTATCATGCGGCCCGTTGGGGTCACACGAATATCGCCGCACTACTTATCGCTGCGGGTGCGGATGTGAATGCGAAGGATGATAAAGGCAGAACACCGCTGGATCGGGCCGTTGGTTATACCGAAATCGTCGCACTCCTCCGCGAACACGGCGGCAAGACGGGGGAAGAATTAAAGGCACTGATTGATGCTGCCGAAG
>QOAX01000185.1 GCA_003972865.1 Verrucomicrobiota bacterium
AAACCGGTGGCCACCGTCGCCGACCTCGTCGAGATGATGGCCGCCGTGCAGGAGGTGCACGTCAGTGATGTGTTTCAAAAACACACCGTCGAGGTGGTGCGCCGGACGCGCCGCCACCCGAGCATCGAGATCG
Organism: Verrucomicrobiota bacterium; assembly: GCA_003972865.1. Lineage (GTDB taxonomy): Bacteria > Verrucomicrobiota > Verrucomicrobiia > Limisphaerales > UBA1096 > UBA1096. Next base: position 134 of record QOAX01000185.1, read on the forward strand.
GCGGCAGCCCGCGCGCCGGGCTGGCGATGATTCAGGCCGCCCGCGCGCGCGCCTTCATCCACGGCCGCGACTACGTCGTGCCGGAGGATCTGTACGCGCTGGCCGAGGACGTGTTGCTGCACCGCATCCGGCTCAAGTACGAGGCGCTGGCCGAGGGCGTCTCCGGCGTGAGCGTGCTCAAGGAAATTCTCTCCGAGGCCGGCTGACCGGCCTGCCGCCCGGCCAAGCGCAGATGAAACCCCTCACCGGCAGCCTCGAATCGTGCGACGGACTGGACGGACGCCAGTTCGCCATCGCCGTTCGCCGCCTGGCCGACAGCCTGCAGTACGGCACCGACGCATCGCCGTTCGTCGGCTCCGGCATCGAGTACGCACAGAGCCGCCCGTACGAGGCCGGCGACCCGGTGAAGCAGATCGACTGGCGCGTCACCGCCCGCATGGGCCGGCCGTTCATCAAGGAATACGAGGCGCCCAAGCAGATGCCGATTTATCTGCTCGTCGACACCTCCGGCTCGATGTGCGTCGCCTCCACGAGCATGAGCAAATACGCCTGGGCGGTGCAGATCGCCGGCGGGCTGGCGCTGGCCGCGCTCGCCCGCATGAGCCCGGTCGGCATGGTCGGATGCGGCGAACGAGCCCTCGACGCCCGGCCAAGCCTGTCGCGGCACCGCGTGTTCCTCTGGCTGCACCAGTTGCGCCACTACCGTTTCGACGAGCAGACCACGCTCGTCGAGAAACTCGATCAACTCTCCGCCGTGCTCATGAACCGGGCGATGCTGATCGTGCTGAGCGATCTGCGCCAGCCGGAAGCCGCCACCCGCCTCAAGCGGCTCGCGCAGGAGCATGACTGCGTGGTGCTGCAACTCACCGATCCCGCCGAGCGAGGCCGGTTGCGCGCCGGGATTTTTCGAGGTGAGGAAGCCGAGACCGGCGAGGCGTTTGTCGGCCACGGCTGGAGCCGATGGTTCCGCGACGACGACACCGCCGCCGAGCTGCGCCGGGGCGGCATCGACCATCTCGAGCTGCCGATGAACGAGCCGTTCCTGCACCGGCTGCGCGGCTTCCTGCGCAAACGCGACTGCCTCGGGAGGGGCACACGATGAATTGCCGCCTGGCCAGGCTTGGGCTCCTTGCCGCCGTCACTTGCGCCGGCTTGGCCAAGGCGCCCGCACAGAAAACCAACGCCCCGCCCGGGGCCATACCGGTCGGCATGGAGGGCAGCCGGATGGTGGTTCTCCCCGGCGACAAACTCGAAGCCGCGCCGGTCGGCGACAAATCCAAGATTATCCTGCGCATTCACGACGTTTTCCCACACGGCACCGACAAGCGGTACGATCTGCGCTACTTCGGCTTCGTGCCCGGCGAGTACGACTTGGCCAAGTTCCTCCGCCACGCCGACGGCACCGCGCCGACAAACCTGCCGCCGATTCCTGTGCGCATCCGCGGCATCCTGCCGGAGGATCACGACGGCATGCTGATCGATGAGGAGGCCGGCGACTTCACGCTGCCCGGCAGCTACACCGCCTGGCTGATCGGCCTCGGCGTCGTGTGGTTGCTTGCCACCTGGCCGCTGTTTCTGCTGGGGCGCAAAAAGAAAACGCCGCTTGGCCAAGTGGACGGCGACGACGGCCCGGACCTGGCCGCGCGCTTGCGGCCGCTCGTCGAGCAGGCCGCCAACGGCACGCTAGACACCGATGGCCGCGCGCGGCTTGAGCGCATGATTTTCTCGTACTGGCGCGAGCGGCTTGGCCTGCCGGAGGACGGCGATGTGGCCGAACTGCACCACCAACTCAAGGTGCACGACGAAGCCGGCCCGCTGCTGCGCGGCCTCGAGGATTGGCTGCACCGCCCGCCCGGGACGGCCACGGTAGACATCCCCGCCCTGCTTGCGCCATACCGCCGCCCCGAATGACCTTCGCCTTTCCAGCCGTGTTGGTCCTGCTGGCGCTGCCGGTGCTGCTGCTGGTTTGGGAATGGCGGCGGCGCGGCACCGTGCTGGCCATGCCGTTCGACCACTCCGGCGCGAAGCGCGGCCGCGGACTGGAGGGTGTTGTCAAGTTGGTGAACCTCTGCGCGCCGCTGCTGCTGGCGGTGGCGATCGTGCTGCTGGCCGGGCCTCAGCGGCCGCTCAGCCAGGGAAACCAGCGCGTGCTCTCGAACATCGAGTTCGTGCTCGATGTGTCCGGCAGCATGACGGCGACGTTCGGCGACGGGCGGCGCAGCGACAAGGCGGTCGAGGCGCTGCAGGAGTTTGTCGGCCACCGCGAGGGCGACGCCTTTGGCGTGACGCTGTTCGGCACCGAGGTGCTGCACTGGGTGCCGCTCACGCAGGACCTCTCCGCGCTCAAGCACTCGGCGCCGTTCATGAAGCCCGAAGCCATGCCACCGTACATGGGCGGCACGCGCATCGGCCTCGCGCTGCGCTCGGTGTACCGCATCCTCGCCAACCGGCCGGAGGGCGACCGGATGATCATCCTGATTTCCGACGGCATGAGCGCCGACCTACGCGGACAGGGCGACAAGATCGCCGCCGACCTGCGCGGTGCCGACATCGTGCTGTACTACATTCACGTGGCCAGCGGCCAACCGCAGCAGGAGGTGTACGAGATCGCGGCCCGCACCGGCGGCGAGGCGTTCATCGCGGGCGATCCCGCCGCGCTCCAGACGGTGTTCGAGCGGATCGACTCGATGCGCCCGGCCAAGTTCGAGCCGGAGACACCGATCCCCGCCGACAACTTCCGCCCGTTCGCCCTCGCCGGCCTGTCGCTGCTCGGCCTGCAGCTGCTCTCGCTCTTCGGCATAAGATTCACGCCATGGTGACCCATCGATGAATATTCCAGACATCACGACGGACGCGGCGGCACTGGCCCTTTGGGTGGCGCTTGGCACCGGCGTGTTCGCCGTGCTGGCGGAGGGGTGGCACAGCCGGCGCACGCGGCGGGTGGCACGGCTGGCATTCGGCCCGCTTGGTCAAGCTCGGGTGTGGACACGCCTCGCGCCGGCGCTGCGGGTGCTCGCGCTGACCGCGATGGCGTGGGGCTTGGTCACGCTGTTTTTCATCCGGCCGCGCGTGGCGAGTTACGACAAGATTCCCGAGGGCGGCTACCGGCACCTGATCATCGCCTGGGACGTGTCGCCGAGCATGCAACTCGACGACGGCGGTTTCGATTCCGCCAAGCAAAAGAAGCGCACGCGCGCCCAGCGCGGCGCCAAGGTGCTGCTGTCGCTCTTCGAGCGGATCGCGCTCGACCAGATGCGGATCAGCATCGTCGCGTTTTTCACCGGGGCCAAGCCGGTCGTGGTGGACACGCACGACTTGAATGTCGTCAAGAACATCCTCGACGACCTGCCTCTCGACATGGCGTTCGATCCCGGCAAGACGAGCCTGATCGACGGCATCGAGGAGTCGGTGCGCCTGGCCAAAGGCTGGGAGCCGGGCAGCACCACGCTGTTGGTTGTCAGCGACGGCGACACGGTGCCGGACACCGGCCTGCCCAAGCTGCCGCCATCCATCAACAAGGTGCTCGTCGCCGGCGTCGGCGATCCGCGACGCGGCGTGTTCATCGACGGCCACATGTCGCGCCAAAACGCCCGCGTGCTTCGGCAGTTGGCCAAGCGCCTGGGCGGCGAGTATGTGGACGTCAACGACGTGCAAATCCCCACCGCGCAACTGGCCGAATTGGCCGGTGTGCGCAACCTCGTCGACCCCGGCGAAAAGGGCCGGCGCGAGCTGGCGCTGGGCTGCGTGGCCACCGGTGCCGGGCTGCTGTCGCTGTTGCCCGTAGGCCTTGCGTTCTTCGGGAGCCCGTGGCAGAGTGGACGAAGTCGTCGAGCAAAAAAGGCTTAATTGCACCATAAAAACATGAAAAAGAACCTTCTTATCTTCCTGTGGGCGCTCGCTCCCGTGGCGTTGCTGGCCTACCACTTCGGCCCCGGGCAAGCCGGACTCGCGCGCGAGGAAGCCAGGGCAAGCATCCGGGCCGCGCTGAATTTCGAGGCCGGGCAGCAATGGCAACAGGCGATCGACGCCTACAATGACGCTCTCGCTGCCCTGCCGGAAACCGAGACCGCTAAGCGGCAGCAGTTGCAGCTCGCCCGCGCCAACGCCCGCATCTACGTCGGCGAACTGCCGGAAGCCATGCTTTCGATGGAGCATCTCCTCGACGAGACGGCCAAGGGCAGCGACAGTGAACTGGAGAGCAAGGTTCGCTCCTCACTCGCCAGCGCGCAGTACTACACCGGCTGGCTGATGCGCCTCGAGCTGGCCGAGAAGGAGGAATGGAAGGAGCCGCTCGAGAAGGCGCGCCAAAACTTCCGCCTGCTCGCCGAGCAAACCGACAAGACCGATGCCAAGGCCTCGGAGGATCACCAGAAAAATCTCGAGGCCGTCGTGCGCTTGGCGCGCATGGACTTGTCCGAGGTGCAGGCATTGCCGCTGCCGAAAAAATGTCAGGGCAACAAAAACGTCTGCTCCAAGTGCCGAGGTCAAAAGAAGAGCAACAAACCAAAAGACATGAAAAAGAAGGAGGACGCCCGGGGCGCCAGCGTCGGCAAACGCCCCGACGGCAAAGGCTCCTGATCGGTTGAACGTCAATTTGAATTTCGAACCAAAGCAGCCGACGTAAGTCGGCTCTTTTTTACTCCAAAGGAACTCACGAGATGACACGCCGCTTCACCTTTCTTGCGCTTGGCCTGGGCCTGCTGCCGTTCGTTGCGCTTGGCCAAGCGCCCACCAAGCCAACCCCGAGAACCATCTTAACTCCCGCCGTCAGGGTGAAGCCCGGTGTGCCCCCAAAGTCGATTCGCCGTCTGCCGGCAAAAGGCGCCATCACGGCCCCGGCAAGGACGCCCCGGCCGATAATCGCCCTCGACCGCCGCGGCGAGCCGCCAACAGCCCGCAAGGCAACCACCCCGCCCAAGCCAAAGACGCCGCAGGAAAAGCTGCACGCCGCGTTGACGGCAGTGAAGTTTGACCGCACGCCAGACGGCATCCTCAATGCGCTCGATGAATTGACGAAAAAAGCCGAGTCGCAAAAGGATAAGGCCAAGGCGGCGGCGGAGCGCTTCCGGCGCTTGGCCAACGCTGGCCGCTGGGAGGAACTGGGCAAACACATCCAGTCGCTGCCGTTCGACGGCTCCGCCGAAAAGGCGTATCGCCACCTGATCACCGCGCTGCTCCGGTCGCCCACCACCCAATCCGCGACTCCGCCACCGAGCGGGACGCCCCCCGTGCCGAGCGGCACGCCGGTTCCGCCGCGTCCCACCACCAAACCGCGTCCAATGCTCACACAGGAGGATTTTGTCGAGATTTTGAAACTGACCCCGGCTGAACCAAGCGCCGCCGATGTCGCCGCGCTGGGCAATTTGCTGCGTGGCGTTGGCCAGCCGAACTTGTCGCGCTTGGCCAAGCGGCTCGAGGACGGCGTCGGCCGTTTCGGCGGCGACACACCGGACGGCCGCAAGCGCGCCGCGCAACTGCTGCAGCCGTTGGCGAACAAATCCCAAGCCCGGATCGCGCTGAAGTTTGTGCCGGAAAGCGACGACGACTGGGCGCTCGAGATGCGCGCCGACCTGTTGCACAAGCTGTGGAGCGGCCAGCCAAGTCCGCCCAACTTGTCCGCCGCGTGGAAGGCCAACGAAAAACTGATCGCCACCATCGGCGACGACGCCAAGCGGCTCGACGGCATCAAGCGCGGCTTCACGCTCGTCGCGAAACTGCCCAAGACCAAGGCCGACGAGTGGATGAGCAAGCAGTTTCGCGAAGGTGGCCCGGGACTGAAATTGATCCAGCTCGTGCAGTCCGATGTGCAGCGCAACGTACGCAGCACCAACTTTGCCGCGCGCGGCGAAAACTTGCGCAGCCTCAAGCAGATCATCGGCGTGTTGCTGGACGAAGCCGGCAGCGACCTTGCAAGGTGGCAGCTTCCGCTGACCATCGCCGCCGAGGCGTGGCTCGTCGAGGCTGAGAACACCATGAGATATTACCGGCCCACGGTCAGCCGCAGCAACATGTTGGGCTACAACCCGGTTTACGAGCAGCAGCGGATGATGGCCCAGCAAAGCTCCAGCCGCTACAAGCCAATCACCCCGGCGCTCGTCATCGAGCACGCCCCGGGAGCCGGTTGGCTCGCTGCCCTGCCGGAAAGCCGCCGCACCCGCGCCATGGCCGCGTTGGCAGAAACTCTGCTGAAAGACCAAAAAATCATGAAGGCGCTGGACGAGGTCGAGCGCTTGGCCAAGCTTGACCCGAGAAAAGCCAACTTGATTGCCAACACATTGTTGTCCTCTTGGGCGCGAACCCGAAACCCCAACGGCGGCGCGGCACCGCGCATGTCCAACAGCACGCTGTACATCCCCCCGAGGCCAAGCGGCACGCCGCTCACCCGTGCCAAACAGAAGCGCAACCTTCGCGAGTTGGGCCAGATTCTCGAGCGCCTGGTCAAGCTGCCGACCGACCTTGGCCAGATATGGAGTAACTACACCAACAAAACTTACACGCCCAATCCGCGAGCCATAGTTGCCGCCTTCGAGGGCGCGCATAGTTTCGCCGAGGTGTACAAGCTCGACGACATCCGGCAGGTGTTCGGCGAGCCGGAAAAAATGCCAACCGAGTCGCTCGCGACGCTGGTCAACTCCATGCGTCAGCGCCTGGCCACCTCATGGCGCGCGCCGCAGATCCAGCAGCAGGCCGGCACCAAGCGCGGCGAACCGCAAATCAAGGCCGAGGTGCTGGCCGGTTACGAAACGCTGCTGGCGCTGCTCGACACCGGGCTCAAGACCAAGCCGGATGTTTGGCAGCTCAAGCTGCAACAGGCCGCCGCGAACTTCGACCTTGCCGAGTACCAGTACGGCAACAAGGCCGACCTCGATGTGTACGTGAAGCACCGCGAGGCGGCGTTCGAGGGCTTCAGCGAGGCCGCCGCGCTCTACACGCTGCAAACCTCCGTGACCGCCGACAAGCCCAACCCACTCGTTTTCCAGCTTTGGTTCAACGCCAACCTTGGCGCGAGCGACCTCTCATACGTCACGCGCCAGCAGATTCCGGAAATCGGCAACCTCCAGAAAATCCGCGACGCCATCCTCGTGCTGCCGGACTCGGAGGGGCACCTGAAGGCGTTCGGCGAGTCGGTGACCAACACGTCGCGCCGGCTGACGCCGGAATTGAAGCCGCGCTACCTTCGCGCCTCCCTCGCCGTGCTCGAGGATCATCCCGCCGGCGAACCGGCGCGCGATCTGGTGCAGCACTACGACGATTTGCTTGACGAGGTGGAACTGGTGGCCCGCATCGACGGCAGCGACGAGATCGGCCACACCGAGCCGTTTGGCCTGTTCATCGGCCTGCGCCACACGAGCGACATCGAGCGCGAGGCTGGCGGTTTTGCGCGCTACCTCGTCGGCGGCAGCAGCACCGGCACCCCGTATTTTTACCCGCGCTACCCCGGCCAGCGCCAGGCGCCCCGCGACGACCTCGAGGAACACCTGGGCGAAAAACTTGGCGACAACTTCGAGGTGCAGTCGATCACCTTTCACGACACCAAGACCCAGTCGCGCACCCTTGGACAGCCGGGCTGGCGCGAGACGCCGCTGGCGTACGTGCTGCTGAAGGCGAAGGACGCCTCGGTGGACCGCATCCCCGAACTGCAGATGGATCTCGATTTTTACGACTCGCTCGGCCCGGTGCTGTTGCCGGTGACCACCGCGACGCAGATCGTCGATGCGCGCCCCGGGACCGCCCCCGCCCGGCCGGTTGACAAGCTGGAACTGACGCAGACGCTCGATGCCCGGCTGGCCGGTAAGAACGCGGAATTGACGCTCGAGCTGCACGCCACCGGCAACGGCCTTGCGCCGTCGCTCGACAAGCTGGTCGAGCTCGACATCCCCGGTTTCGAGATTGCCAAGACCGACGACCAAGGGCTGTCCATTGCCCGGGTTGATTCCGGCGCAGCAAGCGTCAATGCCGTGAGCGAGCGCACCTGGCTGCTCACCCTCAAGCCAGCCGGCGACGCCGGCGGAACGCTTTCGTTCAAGTTCCCGCAACCGACCGGCCTGGTGGCCAAGTCGGTTTTCAAGCAGTACAGCGACGCCGACCTCGTGGAGGTGGACAGCGAACTGGCGCTGGCCGGCATCGCGCTGGGTCCCGCGCCAATCTGGCCGTGGATCGGCGGCGGCGCGTTGGTGCTGCTGCTTGGCCTTGGCGCGTGGCGCTTGGCCAAGCGCGACGACAGCCAGGCCGCGGCACCGGGGTATCGTGTGCCGGACGTTTGCACGCCGTTTGCCGTCATCGACCTGCTGCAACGCATCGATGCCGACCAGTCGAGGTCACTGGCGGCCCCGCACCGCGACCAGTTGCAGGGCATCATTCGTGACCTTGAGCGGATTCACTTCGCCCCAGACACCGGACAGGCCAACGGCCACGGTGACTTGCAGGCCATCGCCCGCGACTGGGTCGGCAAGGTGAGCTGACCGCTGCCCATGGCTGCCAAGCGCATCCTGCTCATCGCCAACCCGGCGGCCGGGCGGCGCCAGGGGGAACAGCGCCTGGCCGTGGCACGGACACAACTCGAGGCGCTTGGTCATGCGGTGACCGCCGCGCTGACCGAATCCGCCGGACACGCCACCCGCTTGGCCAAGTCGAACGCTCCCGATTTCGAGATCGTCGCCGCGCTGGGAGGCGACGGCACGGTCAATGAGGTGGCCAACGGGCTGATGGCCGTCGAGCTGGGCGAGCGCCCCGCCCTCGCCACGCTTCCGGTCGGCACCGGCAACGATGTCGCCCTGACCTTCGGCCTGGCTCATTTTGAATCCGCCATCGACGCCCTGGCCAACGGCGGCACCCGGACGCTCGACGTCATCCGTGTGCAGTTGATGCGGGACGGGGAACCGGTCACGCGGCATACCCTGCTCTTTGTCGCGGCCGGTTTCGCCGCCGAGGTGATCCGCAAAACCGGGCCGCGCGTGAAGCGCCTCTTCGGGCGGCGCTTCAGCTATTCGGTCGGTCTTTTCCGCGCGCTGGCGAGCTTTCGCGCGCCGGAGTTTTCGGTGAAATGGGACGGCGGCGAAAAGCGGGGGCGGATGTTTCAAGTCTGCGCGGGCAACACCGAGTTTGGCGCCGGCGGCGTGATGCGCATCTCCCCCGGCGCGCGCCCGGACGACGGCCTGCTGAACATCAGCCTGGTGGGCGCGCTTGGCCGGCTGCAGATTGTCCGGCGCTTCCCGAGCATCCTTAGCGGCCGCTACGTCGAGGATGAGCGCGTGGACTACTTCACCGGAAAACGCCTCGAGATCGATGCCATGCCGCCCGCCGAAATCCAAGCCGACGGCGACATCATCGGCACCACCCCGGCAGCGATCGAGCTGCTGCCGGGTGCGCTGCGCCTGGTCACGCCGGAATAACCAGTCCTCACCCTATAAATCTTACGGGTTGGGAGTGCCGCTGGTGATGACCTGGAAGGTCGGTTTGACGATGGGAAGCGGATTGACGCGACCGATGTTGTTGAGCCAGTTCCGGCCGCCAGCCTGTGTTTGCAATGCGGCCGCCCCCTGCCTTCCGATCAGCGATTGGATGCTAATGGAGGTTTCATTCTGGATTTGGCCCAATTGTATCTGCCGCTCCTCAATGGACAAGCCGGTGTTCATGCGTATCTCCCGGGCGAGTTCCTCGGCGCCGCCCTTCATCTGGTACACCTGCGCGGAGATGTTCTCCCCCAGCCCCTGCCTCTGGGTGATTTTGTGAATCGACTTGTAGTCGTAATCTGTCTGGCGCATGTAATCCTGATAACGACCCTCCCCCAGTGAGGAGCTAATCTGGTTGTTCATCTCCTGCTCGGCGAATTGGCGAACCTCGGCATCGGCCGGTGAGATGCTCGAGCCGGGCACGACGCCATGCTCGTTGTCGAACGCCTTGCGCGCCGCGAAGATATCGCGAAACTCATCCTCCGAAGGATCGAACCCATCCATCTGCAACCGCATGTTCGCCGCCGTGGGTGACTTGCGCAGGTCGTACTCCATTTTCTGCTCCGGGGTCAGCATGGTCGCAATGCGATCGTCGCGATTCTGCCGCAGTTGGCGGATCTCGGCCATGTCCTGTGCATCGGTCGCGCCCTGTGCCATCTTCTTGAGCAACTCGCTCCCGAACTCCCGCTCGAGGGTGTTCAGCTCCGCCTTGGTTTCCTCCGGGATAAAATCCATCGCGTAGCCGCTCTTGGCCTGCGAGCGGGCGCGGGCGAGCGGGTTCGGCCGATTGATGGCCGCCATACCCTGTGATCCGAACAGGTCGCCCAGCACCTCGTTTTTCTCCCGATCCAACTGGGCCATTTGTGAACTGGTGGCACTCGATGGCCGGGAAAGTGCGCTGGGATTACCTGTTTTCCAGTATTCCTTTTGGGCGGGGGCCTTGGACAGGATGTCGGCCTTGCGCTGGTCGTAGAGTTTGTCGAGATCCTGTTTCACAAGGTCGCGGATGGTCTCTTCCGGGCAGCCGATCCGGCGCAGGTTCTCGACGTAAGTCTGGTAGTCGTCGGCTTCGATTTGGCTCCAGTGAAACGGCTCGACTTCGCGCACGATCCGCTCGACCGGGGCCGCCTGGCCAGGCGCTCGGCCTGCGCCTGCCGTTGCGGCAGCCGACACCGGTGAGCCAAGCTGGGCCGGTGGCTGCTGCCTGTCGGCGAGCATCCAAAACAGTCCGGCGAGGCAAACCAAGTTTGCCACGATCGAAATCAACAACAGACGCTGCAAGTTCATCTCCTGTGCGGAAAATAGCACCGCTGGCGAGCGATGCAATGCCATGAAACAACGCCGCTTGCCCAAAGTTGCGCTTGGCCAAGCGGAAACGAGTTGCCTGCGCCTAGCCAAGCGTGAATGATGCCCGCGCTTTTCACGATGAGGAAAATTCTGCCCTTTGTTTCGCTGCTATCCGCACTTGGCCTAAGCCAATCCGTCTTTGCCATGCCGGAAGGCTTCAAGATGGTCACTTTCGCCAAACCGCCGCAGGTCACCTACCCCACCGGCGTCGCCGCCAGCGGCAATGGCGACGTCTACGTCAGCGTCGACCTGAATAGTTCGATCGATCAAAAGGCCAACCGCGGTAAGATCGTCAAGTGCGTCGATACTGACGGCGATGGTGTGGCGGACAAGTTCACCGACTACGTGTCGGACATCGACAGCCCGCGCTCTAGCTGCTTTGTCGGCGACACACTGTATGTGGTCAATCCGCCGTTTCTCTCGGCGTTCCGGGACAAGGACAACGATGGAATCGCCGACGAGAAGGTGCAACTCGTCACCGGCATGGGCTTCGATCTTAGCTTCCGCGGCGCCGACCACACCTCCAAC
>QOAX01000279.1 GCA_003972865.1 Verrucomicrobiota bacterium
GTACGAGTCGGCGCACTTCAAGCAGGAGCTGGGCGACCGAATGCTCGCCCTGATGCTCGAGCCCCGCCGTCAACGAAACGCCAGCCCCGCCTTCGGCATCCGCGTGAGCGCGCAGAACCTCGAAGAACGGCGATGACGTGAACTTACCTTTTGCAATTCAAGGTTGAAGCTAAACGACGGAGTCACTCTTCTGAACCTACCAGTTTCTTGGCCTTGCGACAGTCGTGACATTCCACAGCCAAGGCGGCGGTATGCCCTTTCGCTTCTTCGTAATACCATTTCTGATCTTGAGCACGCCAGATTTCTCGCTTTCCGCACAGCCGACAGACAAATGGCCGATCAATGTAGTATTCCGGAAGGCTTCCGTATGTGTTGATGTGGTCAAGCTTGCCGGGATCAGCGGGAAGAGCAGATGGATGATGTTTCTGTTGGATTGGGTGAAGCGCCGAGATTCACTCTGCTTCGCGAAGATCTTTTTCGCTCGGATTTCGTCCGGTATTCGGATTCTTATCCATAAAGTAGCCGTATAACGATACGCTCACCCATAAGATGCGGATTATTGGTTGCTTGCCCGGATAATATGCCGTCGAATTATCAAGCAAGGTCGTTGTAATCCTTTCCGGTTCAGAGAGTTGCGCCCGATGCCTTGTCCTGTTTTATTCAAGACAACGTCAGTGTGACAAAACCAGGTTGCCGGTCAACAACCCTTTGCCAAGGCCGAGATTTCCCTGTTCAAAAAGGCAAGGCCAGCAACTTGGTCGCCGTGTTGTCGGCAATGCACCTGCGGTTTTGGACGAAGAGTTTGGATTTAATCGGCTTGTGTCGCATGAGAATCGAGTGTCGACAGACTGCGCGATTGTGCGGGCGGCGGCGATCTTTTCAGAGCAAACTCACTTTGGCGGGTTGGCCTTTTCCGCTTTAAAAGCCAAAAAGGAACTTGCCGCTCGTTAAATGAAGGTCTTGAAAGAAACAAACGACCCACGACGTTTGGAGACGCTTTCGACCGTCCACCGAATGTCGATAAGCCGTATCCTCACTCCGAATCAATCCCCATCCTCAACCCGCAACAGAGGAATGGGAAATAGGAATCTCTTGTCATTGACCGCGTTGCCGGTCTGCGGAATCATCACCGCCGTGAATCGCATCCTTTCCTTGCTTTTGGCGTTGTCCACCGTGGGGGTATCGGCGGCGGAGCGGCCGAACATTGTCCTGATCATGGCCGATGACTTGGGCTTTTCCGATCTGGGTTGCTACGGGTCGGAAATTCAGACACCCAATCTTGACACGTTGGCAGCGAAGGGGCTGCGGTTTTCGCAATTTTACAACACGGCCAAGTGCCACTCGTCGCGCGTGTCGCTGTTGACCGGCCTGTACTGTGACCAGGCAGGTGGGGTGAAGCTCAATCGCGGGGCGACAATCGCCGAGGCGCTTGGCCAAGTGGACTACTTCACGGCAATGGTTGGCAAGTGGCATCTGAGCAAGGAACCGACCGACTTTGGTTTTCAGCGTTATTGGGGGCACCTGTCCGGGGCGACGAGTTTCTTCAAGGGAGACAACACATTTCGTTACAACGGGGAAAAGTACGAGGTGCCGGAGACGCTCAATGGCCGGCCGTTTTACACCACACATGCCAATGGCGATTTCGCGCTGAAGTTCCTCGACGAAGCGACGCAGCAAAAGAATCCGTTCCTGCTCTATGTGGCGTTCAACGCACCGCATTATCCGCTGCATGCGCCGGAGGCGGACGTAAAGAGGTACGATGGCATGTACGACGTCGGCTGGGATAAGTTGCGCGAGACGCGTTATGCGAAGCAGTTGAGAAGCGGGCTTATCCCGAAAAAGTTCAAGCTCAGCCCGCGGCCGACGCACGTTCCGGCGTGGGACAGCCTCAGCGCGAAGGAGCGCGAATGGGAGGCGGACCGCATGGAGGTGTTTGCCGCGATGGTGGATGTGCTGGATCAAAACGTCGGCCGTATCGTGGCCAGGCTGAAGGAGCAGGGTGTGTGGGACAACACGCTGTTTCTTTTCTGTTCGGACAACGGCGCGTGTCCCTTTGAGCGCACGCGCGGTCGCTACCTCAAGCCGTGGGATCCCAAGTCGTACTGGACCTATGACGCCAGTTGGGCGCACGCGGGCAACACACCGTTTCGGTTCTACAAACAAAACCAGCACGAAGGCGGCATTAGTTCGCCGCTCATTGCGCATTGGCCGAAGGGGATGAAGACCGAGCCCGGCAGTATCACGAGGCAGCCGGGGCATCTCATCGATTTCATGGCCACGTTCATCGATGTGGCCGGTGTGAAATACCCCAGGCAAATCGGCGATCGCAAGATCGACCCCCTGATGGGCAAGTCGCTGCTGCCGATCCTCGAGGGTAATGAGCGTGAGCCGCATGAGAATCTATATTTCCACTTCGGGACCGACCGCGCCCTTCGGCAGGGTTCGTGGAAGCTGGTCTCGGCCAAGCTCGGCCGCTGGGAGTTGTACAACCTTGGAGAGGACCGCACGGAAACGCACGATTTGGCAGCGAAGAATCCAAAACGAGTCGAAACGATGGCCGAGGAGTGGTTCCGCCTGGCCAAGGATGTGGATCAACTGAAAGGACGGCACTTGAACCCGGTGAAGGACAAATTGGCCAAACTCAATTTTCGAAAGGACACCAGCAGCGGTCGTGCCCAGAAATAAACGCGGGATGCCGCAACTGGTCAATGTCACGACGGTCTGGTCAGGATTTATAATATGAGATGGCAAAGGGATGCGGCTTTGACGGAAGCCGTTCCCCTGCGCTGTTGGAGGAGTGGATCCTGAGGTTTTAGTGTCGTTAAGCAGTTAAAGCAAAATGAAGATATACACCCTGTTGAGCATAATTCTCCTGCTGTTCGCTTCGCAGACGATATTACAAGCAGTTGACCCCATTGAAGTTGGCATGCAGCGTGAACTTTTTATGGATCATCATGTGATCGGCAGCAAAGACATCGATCCCTTGTTCCTTGGCAAACCCAACGCCAAAACGCCGCATGACCGTTTCTTTTATTTGCAAGGCGGCAGACTGGCCGCCGTGCGCGCCGGTGACTGGAAACTTTTCACTAAGGGCGAACTCTACAACCTAAAAAACGACCTCAGCGAAAAGAAGAGCATCGCGAGTGACAATCCCGCAATCAATTTAAAGATCGAGCAGCTCACCTCCGGCACAAAGCATCATTTCTTTGGCTATATCGGCCAATGCCAGACGATTCCGTGGAACGCCAGCGGACGATATGTGCTGGGCCTTGAAATAGACAGAATCGATCGTTTGCCCACACCTGATGAGGCCGCGACTGTGTTTGTTATTGATACCCAGCGGGACAACAAGATTTTGCGGCTGGACAAAACGCACGCATGGAATCCCCAGCAAGGCACAATGTTTTACTGGCACCCATTGAAGGCTGAGACGCAATTCTTTTTTAACGACCGGGATGTCAAGACGGGCAAGGTATTTGTCGTCCTGTACGACCTTGAAAAGAAGAAACGCGTGCGTGAGTACAAATACGATGACTCCCCCATTGGCAACGGTGGCGTTGCCGCTGACGGTTCTGTCTTTCTTGGCTTGAATTACGGTCGCCTGGCGCGGCTGCGACTGGTGACCGGTTACCCCGAGGCACTGGACTGGTCAAAAGATGAACCGGCACCAAAGAACGACGGCATGTTTATTGTGGACATCAAGACCGGCCAGCGGCGATTGCTCGTTTCCTACCGTCAACTCAATGAGGCATTGAAACAGCGTAACCCCAAGACCAAACACAGCGGGTTATTCATCAACCATACCCTTTTGAACCGAAAGAGCGATCGTGTTTACTTTTTCGTACGAGGTGGATGGAGCGGAAAAAAAGGCGATAAGATCAACATGCCATGCTCAATTCATACCGACGGCTCCGGGCTGACCCTGCACGACAAACATATTGGCGGGCATCCTGAGTGGGCCGAGGACAACCTGTTGATTGGCCGACAGGGCGATAATCAAATTTTCTACGATGTGGATAAGAAGAAGGTGGTTGGACAATTAGGCACACCCAAGATGTTTCCCAAGCCAGAGGGCGATATTTCCCTCTCACCGAGCGGCCAGTGGTTTGTCAACGGGTACAAGAAGGACAAGAAAAATTATTACGCTGTCTATCGGCGCACCGACGGCGCCTTTGCCCGCAGCGAAGGGGTAGACAAAGGATCATACAGCGGCGACATCCGCATCGACCCTGCCCCACGCTGGAACCGGACCAACGATGCGATCCTCGTACCCGGCATCGCCAGGAACAAGACCCGGCAGATGTTCGTGATTCGCGTGACAACAACCGGAGAATCCCCATCGGTCGGGGCGGGGCATAAAAAGGATGGGTCTTGACTGGATAAGGGGCGTGGATTTGAAACCGTAAATCCGGCGCGACTACCAATTCCGCCACGCGCGCACCAGGGCCGGCAGCGCTTGGCCATGCGTCTGGCTGGATTATTACAGTTCACGGCCGGCCGACTCGGCGATGGGGCGCAGTTCCTCAATCAACACGGCGAAGCCTTCGAGGTCGATCTGTTGTGCGGCGTCGCTCATTGCCTCGGCCGGGTTGGGGTGCACCTCGATGAGCAGCGCATCGGCTCCCATCGCGACGGCGCCCCTGCACATGGAGTGCACCAACTCCGCCTTGCCGCAGCCCTGGCTCGGATCGACGACGATCGGGCAGTGCGACTCGGCCTTGACGATGGCCACCGCAGAGAGGTCAAGGGTGTTCCGCGTGTAATCCTCGAACGTCCGGATACCGCGTTCGCAAAACAGTAGGTTCGGGTTGCGGTTGGCCAGGACGTACTCGCCGGCGAGCAGCCACTCCATGATGCGCATCGACATTCCGCGCTTGAGCAATACCGGCTTGCCGGTCTTGGCGGCGGCGATGATGAGTTGGAAGTTTTGCGCGTTGCGTGTGCCGATCTGCAGCATGTCGGCATACTCGGCGACCAGTCCGGCCTGGTCCTGCGAGAGCAGCTCGGTGACGATCGGCAGGCCGGTTTCCTCGCGCGCCTTGGCCAGGAGCTTCAGACCCTCCTCGCCGAGTCCCTGGAATTCGTACGGCGACGTGCGCGGCTTGAACGCCCCGCCACGGAGCATGCTGGCGCCGGCGGCCTTGACGGCGTGCGCGGTTTTCATCAACTGCTCCTCGCTCTCGACGGAGCAGGGGCCGGCCATGACCTGGATTTTTTTGCCGCCCACGATCACGCCGCCGGCGTTGACGGTGGAGTCCTCCGGGTGCGCCTCGCGGCTGACGAGTTTGTGGCGTTTCTGTATCGGCGTGACCGACTCGACCTGTGGCCAGGCGTTGAGCACATCGAGGTCGCGGTGCGAGTGCTCGTCGCCGATCGCGCCAATCACGGTGCGGGCGACGCCGTGTATGACGTGGGGTTGGTAGCCGAGTTTCTTGATTTCCTCGACGACGGCGTTTTCCTCCTCGGGGGAGACGTTGCTTTTGAGTACGACTATCATTTTGGTTTCTGTTTGTTGCGCCGGAGGAAGCGGGCCTGGGACGAAAAAAGCCGCAGGCTTGGCTGCCTGCGGCTGGGTAAATTCTGTTTCAGTTCATCAACAAATTCCCAAGACACGCAGACGGCGCAGGCTGGTAAACCAATACCAGCCGCTAAAATAGCCAAAAAACTGCGTCCCTTGAAAACTCACGGCGGCGGAGCGTAACACGCGCCGCCCCGCTGTCAACCGGTTTCACGCCTGGCCAAGCGCACTTTTATTTTGCCGCCGCAACGGTCCTTCGGCACATTGCCCCGCGACATGACTCCTGTCACACGAGGGTTCACGGCGGTTGCGATCGCGCTCTTCGCGCTCATGGTTGTCACCCAGGCCAGGGCGCAGAAGGTGCCCAAGCCGGATTTCAAACAGTACAAGCGCGTCCACCAAAAGGCGCTCGACCTGATCCGCACCGGCAAGGCGGAGACAGCGGTGAAATTCCTCGCGGTTGTGGAGGAGAAACTGTCGAGGGATGCCGAGACGCGGTACATGCTCGCCGTGGCGCAGTGCACGCTTGGCCAAGCGGACGCCGCGGAGGCGAGTGTCGAGAAGGCGCTCGAGCTTGGCCTGCCGGTCGGGCGCATCATCGGCGGCTCGCACAACGGCTTGGACGCCATCCGCAAGCGGCCACTGATCCGGCGGCTGATCCGGCAACACGGCAAAACGCCGGTGCACGGGCCAATGATCGGCAACTTGAGCGGCACCAGCGCGACCGTCTGGCTGCGCACCGCCGATGCCGCCACCGTGCAGGTGGAGGCCAACACCGTCCCGCTGATGCCCGGCGGAAAAATTTCCGCGGAGGTGCAAACCCGGCGCGAGCACGACTTTGTGGCCAAGGTGGTCTTGAAAAATCTCAAGCCGCGAACGAAGTACACTTACACTGTCACCATCGACGGCCAAAAAAACCGGGCGGCCAACCAGCAGTTCATGACCTTCAGCAAAAGCGGCGAGGCCGGTAGGTTCCGCCTCGCCTTCGGCGGCGGCGCCGGGTTTGTGCCGCAGCATGAGTACGTCTGGAACACCATCGCCGCGACCAAGCCGGATGCGCTGTTTCAGCTCGGCGACAATGTCTACATCGACAACACCAGCGTGATGGACATGCACCACTACTGCTATTACCGCCGCCAGTCGCGCCCCGAGTACCGCTCGCTCGTCGCCGGCCTGGGGGTGTTTTCGATTTGGGACGATCATGATTTCGGCACCAACGACTGCTTCGGCGGGCCGGAGGTCGAGGCGCCAAGCTGGAAGCGGCCAGTCTACGAAATCTTCCGCGACAACTGGGCCAACCCCGGCTACGGCGGCGGCGACCAGCAACCGGGCATCTGGTGGGACACCTACATCAACGACGTGCACTTCATCTGCATCGACGGCCGCTTCTACCGCACCGATCCGAAGACAACCAAGGGCGAACTCAGCATGCTCGGCCCGGCGCAAAAGCGCTGGCTGCTCAGCACGATCAAGAAATCAAAGGGAACCTTCAAGGTGCTGATCTCGCCGGTGCCGTGGGTGTTCAAGGCCAAGGGCGACAGCAGGGACACGTGGAACGGCTTCCAACACGAGCGAAAAGAGATTTTCGCGTTCCTCACCAAAAACAAAATCAAGGGCGTCGTGCTGATGAGCGCCGACCGCCACCGCTCCGACCTCTGGAAAATCGAGCGGCCCGGCGACTACGCGCTCTACGAATTCAACAGCAGCCGACTGACAAACCAGCACGTTCACAAGACCATGGAGGCGGCGGTTTTCTCGTACAACGCCAAGCAGTCGTTCGGCACGGTGGACTTCGACACGACCGCCGCCGACCCGACCGCCACCTACCGCATCCACACCATCGACGGCGAGCAGGTGTTCCAGCACACCGTCAAGCGCAGCGAGCTGAACTAGCGCTTGGCCAGGCCGAGGGTTTGGAGGGCGGCATAGTAGATGTTGGTGAACTCGTTGGGGGCGGAGAAGATGGTGGGGGTGCCGTATTGGCCGGTCATCACCCGCGTGCGGCCAAGCGGGCCTTTGTTGCCGAACTCCAGCCGGAATTGTCTCGGGCCATCGGCCGTGTCCACTTCGGCGGTGAGTTGGTTTGCGCCGGGCTTGATGCCTGTGGCTGCCATCGCCGCCTCGCCCTCGGCCACCCACTCGACGGCGAACAGCACGCCCATCCTGTAAATCGTTTCCTCCAGCATCGCGGACTGGATTTGGTCGAGCGCCTCGTTGTCGGCCGAGCGCCAAGTGGAGTTCGGCAGCCGCACGAAGTGAGTCGGCTTGCTGTCCAACTGAATGGTGACACCGGCGACCTGGTTGGTGGAGAACGACCACAGCCGGCGCTCCCGCAACTTGAATGCCTCCTTCGGCAGCAGGATCGCCTGTTCGCGGGGGAGGCCGATGATCGTCGGCTCGTCGTTGGCGCGGGCGGCGGCGTGCTTCGTGTTCACCGTGCCAAACGCAATCGACTCTTTCCACCGATCGCCGACTGCTGAGGTGCCGTTGATTTCGAGATTCAGCCACGGGTTGGCCAGGCCGTGTTTTTCGAAGTCAGCCGCAACGGCATTGTCTTTTATGAAGTCGATAATCTGCGCGTTGCGGATGTTGGTGAGCATGACGTTGACGAGCATCGCGTCGGCGGGGAACTGCCTCGGCTCGGTCACCTGCCAAGCGCCGTCCGGCTTTTTGGCGACGGTGAATTTTTTGATCGTGTCCACGGTGACGGAGGTGACCTCGTTGAGTGGCCGCCGGAAAACCGCATGCTCGCGAAACTGATCGTGTGGCAGTCGGAGCAACGTCAGCAGCCCGTCGTTCTGAATCACCACCGTGCCGCGCTCGGAATGTTTCACCAGCACGGTCGGCTCTTCATCGTTCGGTTTGCGAAACTCCAGCTCGATGAGCGTGTCGTCGCCCTTGGCCAATCGCACGGTTGCGGCAGGTTCGCCTTCGCCGGCGGCAGCGGCGACTTGCACGATGCGGGCGAGTTGCATCCGCTGGATCAGTTGGTGAATGACCATTTGATCGGCGGCGGAGTCGACTGGCTGCTCCATTCGCCAAGCGCCGTCGCTGCCCTTGGCCAACTCGACCGTGCGGCTTTGACCCCAAAACCGCAGCCGATCGAACTCGAGATCTTCCGGCATGAGCCGCAGATCACGCCAGTCATCCGTGGTGCGCGGCACCCAGTTGGCCAGGTCGCTGGCAACCAAAATCGCGTCGCGCGTCCCTGGCAGCCGAACGTAGGTTTGCCGGCCAAACAACGCCGCTGAGCCGACCTCGAGCGACTGCTCCCTGCCGCCGCTGCTCCAGCGCACGAGCGCCTTGGCCTCGTCGAGGCCGAACGTTTTTTCGTTACCGGTCTCGGTCCAGTCGGCCTCGACAAATCGCTGACTGACAGTGAGTTCGGCGAGCCGCTTGGCCAAGTGCGCGATGCGCTCGGGGTGTGCCGGGTAATCCGGATCGGCGACCCGCCAGTGGCCGTTGGTCTTGTTGGCGGCAATGGTCGTTTCACCGCGAGTGACGGTGAACGAGTCGATCGCTTCCGCCGTGAGATCGGGGAACAGTCGCTCCGCTTGGCCAAGCGCGGCATCGTCGCCCGACGAGAACAGGCCGTCCGCGACGCTGGCGATTGCCAACACCGCGGCCAAGCCGCTGAGCCAAAAAAGTTCCCTCGGGTTCATGAACGATTCATTTGTCGCCGCCACCACAGCAGCCCAAGGCCAAGCGTGCCGCCAGGCAGCACCAAAAGCAGAAGCCAAGTGATCGACGTCATCTCGGCGCGGCTGAGGTTGATGCGATATTCGGTGACCGTGCGCGGCGCGATCGCAAGCAGGTGCTCACGCTCGATCAGCCAGTTGACGGCAAGGCTTGCGAAGTCGCGGTTGGCCCCCGCTTCGATGGCGCTGTTGCCGAGGAACAACGAGTCGCCGGCAACGACGATTCGCGCCGGAGGTTGGCCGTCATTCGCGTGGAGCTTGGCGGCAATCAACGGAATCTTTCCTTCCTTCTCGACGGAGCCTTTGTTGCCTTGGATTTGGCCGACCGCTTGGCCGGCTTCGGATGAGTGCGCGAGGATGGACACCGGCGGCTCGTCGCTTTCATCCTCTGGCTCGGGGAAACCGACGGAACGGGGGAGAAGCATTTGCAGCCGACTTCCGAGGATCGGCTTGGTGATCGGGTGGCTGCCAAGATCATCAACCAGCAACAGACCGCCTTGGCCGGACTGCTCATTTTTCGAGTCGGAAACCTGGTTGAGGCCGATCTCAAAATTGTAATCGGCGAGAAAATTCTCGAGGCCGGTCGGGCGTTGCAGTGAGTAAAAATTGAACAACGTAAACAGGCTCCCGCCGATGTCGACGAACTCGCGCAGCTTGGCCAACTCGCCACCGGTGTACGGTGTGCGCGGGCCGGCGACGATCAACATTCGGCAGTCAGCCGGGATGCGGTTGGTGCCGGCGAGCGAGACTTCCTGTAAGAGCAAGTTCTTCTGTTGCAGTATGCTGGCAAACTTCGAGTAGCCCCACTGGCCGCCGGTGTCGCTGGCCTTGTGTTCGCCGTGGCCGGTGACGAAACCAACCTTGGTTTGGCGGCCCTCGGTCACCGCGACGATGGCGGACGTGAACAATTGCTCGCCGGCGAAGTGCGTGCGCCGCGCTTCGCGCGTGTCGATAAACTTGGAGAAATCGAGGATCGACAGCTCGCTCTCGTTGATCACCTTGGCCGAGTTGTTGGCGGCGAAGATGACGCGGTTTACGGGCGAGCTGACCGGCAACTCCAATTCCTGCTGCACTGCCTCGGCGCGGCCGGGGTCGCGAGCAGGGTCAACCAACTCGAGCTTCAGTCTCGGCGACGTGCGCTCGTACTCGGTCAAAAGATTTTTGACCGGCTCGAACAGGTCGGCCTGCCGGTCAAACAACACCACGGCACGCACGTCGTTCGTCAGCGCGCCAAGCACATTTTTCGTGAGCGGCGACAGGCTGTGGTCGGCCGATCGAGTGAGCGCGACCTGCGCGGGGTTGCGCAACGCCAGCAGGTTGGCCAACACCACGCACACCGCCGCCATCACCGACGCGAGGATCACGCGCCGCGAGATCACACGCCGCACGGTCGGCGAAAAGCTGGCGAGTTGTTGGTTGCCGCTCATCGGTTATTTCCAACGGCGGCTCTCGACCACCTTGTGCGTGAGGTAAAGGAACAACGCCGTGAGGCTCAGAAAAAAGATCATCGCGCCGAGATCGATCACGCCGCGCGAAAACGACTCCATGTGGTTGGCCAGCGACACGTGCCGGGCGAGTTGCGAAATCCAGTCCGACCGGTCGCCGGCGAAGAACGAGAAAAAGCCGGTGAAAAACAGCGCCGCGCCCATCGCGAAACCGCTCACCGCCGCCACGGCCTGGTTGCGCGTTAGCGCCGAGGCGAAGCAGCCCATCGACATGTACAAACTGCCAATGAGCAAAATGCCGAGGGCCGAGGTGAACATCGGGCCGAGACCCAGCACCGCCGATTCGCCGACGTAAAACCGCACGACCACCGAACAAACCAGCAGCGGCAGCCAGAGGATCATAAAAAAAATCAGCGCGCCCGTGAACTTGGACAGCACCACCTGCCAGTCGCCGATCGGCGCGGTCATCAGGCTTTCGTACGTGCCGCTGGCGCGCTCCATCGCGAAGCTGCGCATGGTGATGATCGGCGCGATCAGCAGCAGGATCAGCCAGAAAAAGTAGGTGCTGTAAAACACCTGCGTCACTGGCATCGGCGTCGCCTGGCCGTTCAGGCCGGAGAGCACGACCACGAAGCCGAGCCCGATCAAAAACAGCACCGCGGCGATGATGATAAAGCCGGTTGGCCCCTGAAAAAACGCCGACAACTCGCGGCGAACCAGTACGCGGAAGACGCTCATTCGCCGCCCTCCTTTC
>QOAX01000275.1 GCA_003972865.1 Verrucomicrobiota bacterium
AAACTGCCGATGTCCCCTTGGCCAATCGCCCCCAGCACCGCGTCGCAGATTGCATGCATCAGCACGTCGGCGTCGGAGTGGCCGTCGAGCCCCTTGTCGTGCCCGATCTCCACGCCGCCGAGCCAGAGCGGCCGCCCCTCCACGAGGCGATGCACATCGTACCCAATTCCGGTATGAACCACGCCCGGATTATAGTGAGCTACTCCGCTTGGCCAAGGGCGAACATGGCAATGCCGGCAGCGACGGAGGCATTGAGCGAGTTGACACGGCCGCGCTGGGTGATGCCCACCACGTCGTCGGCCATGTTGAGGATGAACTGGCCGACCGAACAGTCCTCACCGCCGATGACGAGCAGCAGTTTCCCCGGCTTGGCCGCGGCGACGGCCTGCAGCGATGATTTGCCGGCCATGTCCAATGCGACAATGCGGTAGCCGGCCTCGGCGGCTTTGCGGGCGTAGCCGTTGGCGGAGTCGCTGCGGCAGATTTTCATGAACTCGGCCGCGCCTGCGCTGACCTTGACCACCGACGGGTAAACCTCCGGCACACCCTTTTTCGGCAGACAAACGGAGGTGAAACCGAACACCTCGGCACTGCGCAGGATCGCGCCGACGTTGTGCGGATCCTCCACGTTGTCGAGCAGCAGCATGCGCGATGCGCCAAGCAGCTCATCGAATTCCGCGTACGGGTAGAGCGATGTCTTGAGCACGACACCCTGGTGATCGCGGCTGCCGGAGAGCTGCATCAGGCGGCCCTTATCCGTCCACTCGATCTCGATGTTATTACGCTCCAAGACGCCGAGCAATTTTTTGACACGCGTATTGTCGCGCATGCTCTCGTTGAGGTGGGCCGAGTACACGCGGCGCTTCCCCGCCCGCAACACCTCGAAGGCGGGGTTCAATCCGTACACATGTTCTCGACTCGACTTGGCCATCAGCGCAGCGGCAACTTACGACACGCTTCAAGCGAAACCAAGTTCGGTCGCGGTGCACTTTTGGCTTTTGAGCGGCTTGGTTTCGCCGTTGACTTGGCCAAGCGGATGAGCAGCGACGAACTCCAAAATATTCTTGAACAAACCTGGAGCGGCTTGACCAAGGCGGCCGGCCAAGCGGATCACCCGTGGCGGCTGCCAGCGCTGGGCACCCAGGGGCTCAACGGTCCCGACGTCCGCACGATGGTGTTGCGCTCGGTCGATGCGACGACTCGCCAACTCACCGCACAAACCGACATTCGCTCGGCGAAGGTTCCCGGTTTCCGCAAAGACCCGCGGGTGGCTTGGCATTTTTTTGATCCGCAAACCAGGATCCAGGTGCGCGCCAACGGGAGGGTTGCCGTTCATCACGACGACGAAGTCACCCACGCCGCCTGGGCCGCTGTGCCCGAGGCCAACAAGCGCAATTACGCCACGTCAAGCGCACCCGGCTCGCCAGTCGACGACCTTTCGCCTGGCCAAGCTCAAGCCGCCGGCGACGCTGCCGCCTATGCGAATTTCGCCGTGCTCAGCTCCGAAATCACGTTCATCGACTGGCTGCAGCTTGACGATGAACAGCATCGGCGCGCACAGTTCACGTGGACCGGCAGCGACTGGCACGGCACGTGGATGGTACCTTGACGACTGGCGGTTTCTTGCCATTTCGGTGGATTAGCCGATACTCCCGGCGTGAGTGAAAGCATCACCCAGTTGACCAATGACCTGATCGCCTCCTACGCGAAAGTGGGCGGCATCAACCATTTGGACGGCGGCAACCTGCCATCCAAGTTCGCCATCGCGTCGATCACCACCGACCTGCTGCGGCTGCTGCTGCCCGGTTTTTTCGATGAAAAACCGATTCAAACTTCCGAGTTAAAGGTCGAGATTTCCATGCTGATGGACAGCGTCAGCGGTCGACTCGAGGACGAGATCACCAAGAGCATCGAGTACAAGCCGCCCGGCGACAGTGCGGCCAAGCCGAGACAGTTGGCCCGCGAACTCACGGCCGAGTTCCTTGGCAGCTTACCCGCCATCCGCGAAAGGCTCCGGACCGACGTCGAGGCGGCCTACGCCGGCGATCCCGCCGCGGTCAGCCACGAGGAGATCGTGGTGGCTTATCCGTTCATCGAGACGATCGCCGTGCAGCGCATGGCGCATCAGCTTTACCGGCGTGGCGTAGCGCTCATCCCACGGATTATGAGCGAGTGGGCGCACGGCCGAACCGGCATCGACCTCCACCCCGGCGCCGAGATCGGCTCACACTTTTTCATCGACCACGGCACCGGCACGGTCGTGGGCGAGACCACCCAAATCGGGGATCACGTGAAGATTTATCACGGCGTCACGCTGGGCGCGAAGTCCACCTCACGCGTCGAGGAATTGCGCGGAGCCAAGCGGCATCCCACCATCGAGGACAATGTCACGATTTATCCGGGCGCAACCATCCTCGGTGGCGAAACCGTCATCGGCGCGAACAGCACGGTGGGCGGCAACGTGTTCCTCATCCACACCGTGCCGGCCAACTCCCTCGTCATCGCAGAGGACGTCAGCGTCAAGGTGATGAAAAAGGCTGACAACTACGAGATCTGAACCCGCGCTTGGCCAAGCTACTTGTTCCCCGTTTGCTCCGCTGTCCTGGCCTTGTAGACGGCGACGGCCTCGACCCACTTGGCGTATGAGCCGGCGATGTCAGCGGCTTGGACGTCGCCCTCGTGGAAAAGGATGCCGTAGCGGAACTGCTGCTGTTCGCCCTTGTTAAGCTTGAAGTCGCCCACGCCCTTTTTCTTGCCCTCGAAGTTGTGGATGCCGAACGGGTTGGCGGCGACCAGGCCGTAGTCCCGGGCGTGCCACCAAGTCGGGTGGCGCAAATTATCCGGGTGATCAAAGATGGCGACACCGACCGTGTGGCCGTCGATCTTGCCCCAGTAGTCCACCCACTTGGCGCGCTTGCCCCAGAGTTCCTTGTCCTTGTGACCGGCACTGTTGAGCGCATGGCCGTTGGCAGTGGTGACACCCTTGCCATTGGACAGGCGCAGGTTCGGATGCGTACGGATGCCCATGCTGCCCTCCTTGGTGTCGCCAAAAGTCACGTCGCCTTCCGATGCAAAGACGGTCACAGTGTACGACACGAATGTGCCACCGAACGCCTTGTAAAAACTGATCGATGTCCGATCGGTGCAGATGACCTTGCCATCCGGGCCGACCCAGCTGTTTTTCGAGACGATCGAGCCGCGGCGACCGCCCTTGGCGCGAACCAGCTCGGCCGGGATGATCTTCCCCGTGTTTTTGGCGTTGTGCCAAAAACTGATGCCATTGACCTCGCCGTGCGTGAACCAAAGCGACGCATGGTGCACGTGATCCTTCGCTTCGCCTTCGACCTCCTTGAACGGGTAATTGCGCGTCATGCCGACGCCGTGCGGGCCAATGACCGGGTAAAGCACCGGTTTGTTATATCCCGTGGGGATGTATTCGGTGAACAACCTGCCATCAATCTCGACGCGATAGTTGTCGCCGTTTTTCTTGATGGTGAATGGCCCTTCCTCGGCGGCGTTGAGCGCTTGGCCAAGCGTCAAAAGCCCTGCCACCACTGACAATACGATACGTGAGTTCATCGCGGGGAACCTAGGTTTGGGGCTTGATTTGGTCAACAGAAAAGGGAGCGATTGGCCAAGTCGAGGGCAAACCAACCTTGGCATGGCGCAATCGGTCCCGTTACACTGCGGCGTGCCGGGATTCCTGAGATTCGTGGGTCTGTTCAACGCCGCCGTGTGGGTGGGCGGGTCGATCTTCTTTTCGTTTCTCGCCGCCCCGGTGTTTTTCACCGCCGAAGTGACTGACTTCACCCCGCCGCCCAACAACGGCCTGGTCGCACAAGCCATGCTGGGCCGCTACTTCATGCTGCACTACCTCTGCGGAACGATCGCCTCGCTGCACCTGCTGGTCGAGTGGCTGTACAGCGGAGGAGGATTCCCCAGGTGTGCCATTGCCGTCGTTTGCGTGCTGCTTGGCCTCGCGCTGATCAGTGGCAAATTCATCAGCCCGGAACTCAGTGCTTTGCATCAACAGAAGTATCAATTCAAGCTAAAGAGCGAAGGCGAGCGGCAGATGATCGAGAAGGCCGAATACGAGCAGAGTGTCGTTGAGGATGCCAAATGGAAGTTTGACGTGTGGCATGGCGTGTCGCAGGTCATCAACCTCGCCATGATGATCCTTTTGACTTGGCGGTTTTGGCGCCTGACCCAACGCAACGGGCAGGACGGCTTAAGCACTTTCGGCCAACGAAAACGAAACCTCTTCGCCAAATAACGGTTGCGGGTTCGCCGCGGAACACCTACTCGACTGAAACGGCCTGCTTGATGCCGAACTTCTCGATGCGTTTGCGCAGCGTGGCACGCGTGATGCCCAGCAGCCTGGCCGCCCGCACCTGGTTGCCGTTGGTTTCGCGCAACGCGTGGGCAATCAGTTCGCGCTCCACCGCCGGTAGCACGGCCAGGTCTGACTGTTCCTTGGCCCAGTGAAACAACGTCGCGGCGACAGTGCCGATGTCATTGGCAGTGGCTGACGGCAGCTCCGCTTGGCCAAGCGCCTGGCTTGTGCCGGCCGGGCCACTGCCTCCCGGTCGGATATCCGTCGGCAGGTCGTCGGCACGGATCGCCTCGCCCTTGGACATGACGATCGTGCGTCGAATGACGTTCTCCAACTCACGCACGTTGCCGGGCCAATCGTGTCGCACAAGCAGCTCCTGCGCGTCCTCGAGGATCGACTTGGGCTTACGTTCCTCGGCGCTGGCGATGGTCTTGAGGAAATAATCAATCAACAGCGGGATATCCTCCCGGCGTTCACGCAGCGTTGGCAGACTCACGCGCACGACGTTGAGCCGGTAAAAGAGATCTTCGCGAAATTCCTTTGAAGCAACCGCTTCATCGAGCTGCTTGTTTGTCGCAGCAATGATCCGCACGTCCACCACGATCGGCTTGTTGCCGCCGACGCGCTCGATGGTGCCGTTCTGTAGCACACGCAAAATCTTGGCCTGCGTGGGCAGCGTCATGTCGCCGACCTCGTCGAGAAACAGCGTCCCCTTGTCGCACTGCTCGAACTTGCCGATGCGTTGCGAACTCGCCCCGGTGAACGAGCCCTTTTCGTGGCCGAACAACTCGCTCTCGAGCAGGCTCTCCGGGATCGCTGCGCAGTTGATCGGCAGATACGATTTATCGTTGCGCTGGCTGTTTTGGTAGATGGCGCGAGCAACCAGTTCCTTGCCGGTGCCGCTCTCGCCGGTGATCAGCGCCGTGGCATCCGAGCCGGCCAGTTGGCCGATCATCTTGAACACCTCCTGCATCGGCTGGCTGCGGCCGACAATGCCCAAGTCGTAATCCTCCGACTCGAGCAGCGGCTCGCACGCGACAACCTGTTTCATGTCGCGAGCCGCCTTGAGTGCGTCGGCGACGATCTGCTTGAGCTTGGGCACGTCAAACGGCTTGAGCAGATAGTCGTATGCACCGAGTTTCATCGCCTCGATCGCGGTCTGCGTCGTGCCAAATGCGGTCATCATGATCACCGGCAGCTTAGCGTCGTCCTGCCGGATGCGCCGCAGCGTCTCCAGCCCGGTGATGCCGCCCATGCGAACGTCCATCAGCACGAGATCCGGCTGAAAACTTTTGATAACCTCAAGCCCCTCCTCGCCGCTGGCGGCGGTTTCGAGGTCGAGATCGGGCGATTCAAAAATGCGCTTGAACGAGTAGCGCACATCATCCTCGTCATCGATGAGCAAAAGTTTGTCCATTGCCACGTGCCCTCACAGGCTTGCGCAGCATAGGCGGCCGGGCCGGTTTTCACAATGCCAAGAAAAAAGTCGCCTTGGCCAGGCGCGAAAACTACGCTCCGGTCAGTTCGTTCATGAATATGAAACAATTGACCCGCCGCAAGTTTTTAGCCGCAACCGCCGCTGCAACCGCAACCGCCGCCGTGCCCGGCCAAGCGCTTGGCCGCAAGCCCAAACAGGAAATCATCGACCTGCATCAGCACACCAATTACAGCGGCCGAAACGACGAACGCATGCTTGGCCACCAACGCGCGCTGGGCGTGAAGTGGACCGTGCTGCTCCCGGCCGGCCGCCTGTACGGACTCGCCGCCAACTGCGGCGGCAACAAGTCAGTCCGCAGGATCGCCGTCAAAAACCCGCGCAACTACGTCCACTTCGCCAACGAGATCGCCGACCACCCCGAGTGCATCGCGACGATCGAGTCGTTTTTGAAAAAAGGCGCAGTCGGTATTGGTGAACAGAAGTTCAAGGTCGAGTGCGACTCAAAACACATCCAGCGCATCGCCGAGTTGGCGCAGGAATACGACGTGCCGGTGCTGATGCATTTCGAGCACGGCAACTACAACACCGGCATCGAGCGGTTCCACACCATCCTCGAGAAATTCCCCAAGGTGAACTTCATCGGCCACGCGCAAACTTGGTGGGGCAACATCGACAAGAACCACAACCAGACGGTCATGTACCCCAAGGGCAAAGTCACGCCGTCCGGCATCAGCGATCGGCTGCTCAGCGACTATCCGAACATGTTCGGTGACATGTCGGCCGGCTCCGGGCAAAACGCACTCATCCGCGACGAGGCGCAAGCGGTCGAGTTCATCAAGCGGCACCAGGATAAGTTGCTTTTCGGCAGCGACTGCAACGACATCATTGGGCGCGGGCCAAGCTGCATCGGCGCACGGACGATTGGCATCATCCGCCGGCTGATCCCGCACACGAAAATCCAGGACAAGCTTTTCAGCGGCAACATCCGTCGCATCGTCCGCATCCCAAAATAACCAATCGCTTGGCCAGGTGCGTTGGCTAGCAACTCGTTGGCACTTCCTGCAACACCTTGATGCAGTGGGGGATGGCGCCCTCGACGAAGCCAAGGCACTCGACGGCGCCCTTGGGTTTGCCGGGGAGACAGATCACGAGCGCCGAGTCGATCACGGTGGCCAGGTTGCGCGAAAGGATCGCGTTGGGAGTGATCTTCATCGACTCGATGCGCATCACTTCGCCGAAGCCGGGCAACTCGCGCACCGCCATTTCCCGCACCGCCTCGGGGGTCACGTCGCGCGGAGCGACGCCGGTGCCGCCGGTCGTCAAGACCAGATGGCAGCCTTTGTTCACCTGCTCGCGCAGCGCTCGCTGGATGTCGCGAACCTCATCCGGCACCACCACCTCGGCGACGACCTCCCAGCCGTAGCCGGCCGCGGCCTCCTTCAACGCCGGTCCGCCGGCATCGTCGTAAACGCCCTGTGTCGCGCGATCCGAAACCGAAATAATCCCCACCTGAATTTGCATCGTTTGCGATTAGTAAATGAGTTGAAACTCCGGCAGCATCGTCACGGCCCAAAGCATGTCCTCGATCGACTCGGCAGCATTGTCGCCGTTGCTCAAATCGGCCAACATCGCCGATTCAGCTTGGTTTGGCGATCGGCCAATCGCAGCCCGAAACACCCGTTTGGCCAAGCGCTGCTGCCCGCCGCCCTCGCCGGCCAGGGCGGCGGCTCCGTCCTTGATCAATTTCGACAGCACCTCGCCGTTGGTCAGCGCGAGCGCCTGCAGCGTGGTGGCGACAGATGGGCGCTCTGTGGTCACCTGCTCGCGGTTCGGCCGGCCAAGCGCCGTGGTCAGCGCCGTCTTGTTTCGCAGCGACTCGCGAAACCGCCCGCCAAACGCCAGTACTAAGCCGCTGATTTTCATCCGCTTGGCCAAGCCCCACGGAGCCATGTCCGCCCCGCCCAGTTCCGAGGCCTGCCGCCATGTAGTGTCGTCGAAATCCGGCTTGTTCCACCCGTCAGCATCCTCGGAGCTGACCTTCCACGATTTGTCGGAGACCACATCCGTTTTTGATCCGTCAGCGAACTGAAACCGAATGCCGAGCCAAAGCCCGGCGGGATTTTTTCCGCTTCCCTCGTTCGTGGCCGAAACCGTGACGAGATTTTTGCCTTTCTTGAATCGATTGGCCAGGTTCCGGAACTTCGGTTCCTCCCAGTTTTTGCCGGCGATTCCGTTGCGTTCGTTCACGAGCAGGACGAACGAATTATCCACCGCAGCGATGACATCCGCCGTCTTGGGCTTGTCCGGCAGCTCGAAGCGCTTGCGGAAATAGGACGTGCCCGGCTCGACACCCTTGGCCGCCTCAGCGGAACTCCAGATCCATCTGCCCTGTGGTAGATCATTCCGGTCGAATCCCACCTTCACGCCGGCGAGATTCGCCCCGCCAAACTCGATCTTCTTCGCCGGCGACGGCTTCCAGTTGCCGGTGAGTGTCGCGATGGCGTCGACGAACTGCTCGGCGGTCATCCGGCGAACCAGCGGCCCCCGGAAAACGTAATCCTTCTCCGACTGCTCGGCGCCGTTCACCGCCGGCAACTGGTACGCGCGCGACGTCATGATTTGCTCCATGGTGAACTTGAGATTGTAGCCGTTGTCAACGAGGTCACTTGCCAGCAGGTCGAGCAGGTCGGTGTGCCACGACTCGTTCTCCATTTCATCGACCGGTTCGACCAGGCCCCGACCAAGGAACCGCGCCCAAAGCCGGTTCACAATTGTGCGGCTGAGGCGGCCATTCCTCGGGCTCGTCACCGCCTTGGCCAATTGCTCAATGCGCTTGGCCCGATCCGCCTTCGGGTCGATCGCGCCCAACTCCGGATGGATGAATCGTACGTCGGAAATCTCGCCAGTCGGCTTGTCGCACTGGACCATCTCCAGCGGCTTGTCGGCATAGACGCTGGCCAACGCGTAGGCATCAGCCAGTGACCAGTCGTTGATGAAACTGTCGTGGCAGGAGGCGCACTTGAGGTTCACGCCCATGAAAATCTGCGAGATGTGTTGCGCTGCCTGCATCGGGGGCTTTTGGCTGGCGTTCACCACCCCGCGCCAGACGATGCCCTTCGTGAAGCCCCGCGAGTGTTCCGTTGGGTTGATCAGTTCGTGCACAAACTGGTCGTACGGTTTGTTGTTGTAGAGCGAGCCATACAGCCAGCCAGTGATCTGCTTGCGGCCACCGTCGATGAAGCCGGTGCCGGCGTAGTCGTTGCGCAGGATGTCGTTCCAAGACGCCAGCCAATGCTCGGCGTACGACTTGCGGTCGTCGAGCAACCGGCGGATCAGTGCCCGGCGTTTGTCCTTCGCGTTGCTGGCAACAAACTCGTCCAATTCCTTCACCGGCGGCAACAGGCCGATCGTGTCGAGATACACGCGCCGGGCAAAAAGCCGATCCGAAACCACCTTGCCGGTCGTCACCCCGCGCTTGACGAAGTACGGTGCCAAGATGCGATCGACCGAATGGGCGCCCTCGTCGCCGGGCAACTCCGGCCGGCGCGGCGTAAGGTTCAGCACCGGTGCCTTGGCAAACGTCGCCCCCTCCTCCCACTGAAGCCCCTGATCGATCCAAGCGCGCACCAGACCGACTTGCTCCGTCGTCAACCTCGAGCCCTTTTTCGGCATGACATCGTTGGGGTCAATGCCGGAAATCAACTCAACCAAGTAGCTGTCGGCGCTCTTGCCAATCACTACCGTCGCTCCAGAGTCACCGCCGGCGAGCAGTTTTTCACGCGTCTCGATGCTGAAGCCGCCCTTGGCTTTGCCTTTGCCGTGGCACTTGGTGCAGCTCTTTTCCAGCAACGGCGAAATCTCCCTGGCAAAACTGACCTCGTGCTTGGCCGGCGGCGGCAGCTTGGCCGTCTGCTCCGCCGTCAACCCGGCTTGCACCAAACCAACCGAGACCATCAGCAACCCAGCGCAGGCAAACATTTTTCCAATCAAACCGTTCACGGTTCGCCGAAGATAAAACCACCCCTCCCGCTAGGAAAGGAAAATGAACTACGGCTGGCTCGCCTGAACCTCATAAACCTGAAGGAATCCTTTTTCACCCAACTTGGCACTCACGTATTTGAAAGCCGGATCTGCATCCAACTGCTTCGCCAACGGCGAGCCGCCGATGGCAATTGCAAACCTGGCTCCGGAATGTTTGTACGCCTCAAGCGAAGCTGGCCTGACGTCGCCAAACCAAGGTTGGCCGAGGTGCCAAGCGACGTACAAACCAAGCCGATGGCCCTCCGGTGAAACAAACGTCGAGCCGACGATTGGCCCAACCATTCCGGCACTTTCCATCCGCTTGGCCAAGTCTTGCGCGAATGAGCCAACAGGTGATCTTGATGGCGAACGCCACAATAACGGCAACAGGAAAAGCGACGACAAAACAAAGCCAGTCAGCCAGTTGTTCGCGAAGAATTGTGAAACGATGCCAAGCGTGAGAATCATGATCAGCGGCAGGAACAAATAGAAATAACGCAGATCTACTGCCATGACGTAAACTGGCAGGTAAATACCGCCGAGGCAGATCAGCGGGATGACCATCCATCGCCATCGATCGGCCAGCCAGTTTTTCGCCCACGGTCGTTTGGCGAAAAATGCCAAGCCGAAAACCAGCGCCCCGACTCCGAACCATCCCGAAATCATCCCGACTCCGTCGAAGGTCGCCAAGAATTGAGAAACGGTTTTGGCGTTGCGGCCGATGAGCGAGAGTTGATGCGAAAAATTTTCACCACTCACAAACGGCGACCAATAGTCGTAGTCCATCCGGCTAGGATCCTCCCAAGCTGTCACTCGCCCCGGCTCCGGTTTGTAAATCGTGCTGCCGAACGGATGCGCCGCTGGCCGGTCGTTGCCCGGGCCAACAACAGCGTGGGCGATTGGGCCGGAAGTCGAGAACGTCGGCTTATCGTATTTCAGCGACAACACCGTGATCCACGGCGCGGCCACCAGTGCCAACAGGCCAAGCGACACGCCCATCTGCCGCCATGCCGCCCGCCGGTTTTCCGCTTGGCCAAGCCGCCAGCACAGCCCCAGCAGCACGCTCACCACCACGCCGACCGGCAGCGCCACCGCCTTGGCCAGGTAGGCCAAGCCCCAAGTCGCGCCAGTGCCAAGTGCCCGTCGGCGATTTGCCAGCCAGTCCGGCGACACCGCTTGGCCAAGCGCGAAGGCCATCAGACCGGCGACCAGCAGATCCGGCGTCACGTGGTTCGACATCCAGCCGGGAATCGTCAACGCCAGCACCCAGGCCACGATCAACTCGTCGATCGACCGCAATCCCACCGAGCGAACCAAAAAAAGGCTCCCGTGAAAAAACACCGCGCCGGAAATCAGCATCGCCAGTTTGCCGGCGAGCAGCGGCTCAACGCCCAGCCACAAAAAAGGCACCATCAACCAACTTAACAAAGGCCCCCAGTAGCCGTTCACCGCGAAACCCAGGTTACCGACCGACCAATACTCGGCAACGCGCATATAGGCGATGGCATCGGTGTTCAGCCGCGCCAAGTTGTTCAGCATCGACACCAGCATCAACGCGTACGCCACGACCCAAGCCATCCGCAGCCAAAACCGCAGTTTCGGCTCGGGCAACTCGACGGCT
>QOAX01000188.1 GCA_003972865.1 Verrucomicrobiota bacterium
TGGTCTCCGCGTTCGTGAGGTTCAGAGACATTGAGACCAATAGAGAGCCTAGAGAGGCCTTAAAAGCGGTTTTCATGTATGCAGCGGCAAACCTTATTTAGCGGCCAGATATCTGCAATACCAAAAAACGCCTTCCCGAACCCCGAAGATGGGGGTGGGGTATTAATTTCAGCATACCCCCGGCCGCGAGGCGGTTAGACGGGGGTGGGTCTGCGCTCTGCTACCCCCGGGCAGTTGAGGGCGCCCCCCGAACAAATCCGAACAACTTATTCTTCATTGTTGTTCGTTCTGATTCCTGTTCACGAAAATCTCGTCTTTTGCGACTAATGAATTAAGCTGTTAAGAGGTGTATGATTATGAACCCGGATGAAAGGCTATGAAAGCTTGGGATGGGGATTCGAATCCCTCTTAGCCCACCACCTCCCTTTTTCTCCAACAAATCTGCACCTTGAAACTCTTTGGTGCTTGTCTGCGTTAGGCTCGTTGCATCACTTTTCTGTGCGTTGAAATTTTTATCTGAAACACTTGCTGCTTGCTGTGTTATTTGTGTGAATTTGGTTTATGCAGATTCTCAGCACTTTGAGTTTTTTGAAAGCAAAGTGCGGCCGGTTTTGGCGAATAATTGCTATGAATGCCACAGCGGACTGGCTGAGCGGCCTCGGAGCGGCCTCCGTTTGGACAGCCGAGACGCCATTTTGAAAGGGGGCGAACACGGGCCAGCGATCATTCTTGGAAACCCGGACGAGAGTCGAATGATTCGTTACGTGCGACACCAGGGCAAGAAGATGCCGGCGTTGGGCAAACCGAAGTTGAGCGACCCGGAGATTGCGGCTTTGGCGAAGTGGGTGGAGTTGGGGGCTCCTTGGCCCAAGGCAACGGTCGTGCCAACGACGGATAATTACGACTGGACCAGGGCTCGCGAACATTGGGCTTGGCGTCCCGTGAAAAAGGTGATCCCGCCGACGGTGTCGGGTGCGAGGGTGCGGAATCCAATCGACCAATTCGTTGCAGCGGGCTTGCGCGAAGCCGGCTTCAGGCAGCCGCCGGAAGCCAGGGCGTCCGTGTTTGTGCGCCGCGTGTTTTTGGATTTGGCGGGACTGCCGCCCACGCCGGATGAGTTGCGCGACTGGACGCAGCGGTTGGGGGGCGACTCCGCGGGCGAGCTAAACGATCAGGCGGTGTCAGTGTTGGTGGATTCCCTGCTGAACCGGCCCCAGTACGGCGAACGCTGGGGACGGCATTGGCTGGACGTGGCGCGGTATAGCGATGCGGGGGGCTGGACGCAGGATAACCGGTCGCATCCCAAGGCGTGGCAGTATCGCGACTGGGTGGTTCGCGCGTTCAATGCCGATCTGCCGTTCGACGAGTTCGTCCGAAGCCAGATCATCGGCGACAAGATGGGGCGCGAGGCAGCGGCCGGCACCGGCTTTTTTGCGCTGGGCCCGACATATGCCTCGGACGGCGGCGACCCGGAGAGCATCGCGCAGGCAAAGAGCGAAACACTCGACGATCGCGTGGACACTTTTTCGCGGGCGTTCCTCGGGCTGACGGTGGCGTGTGCGCGCTGCCACGATCATAAGTTCGATCCGATCCCGATTCAGGATTACTACTCGATCGCCGGCGTGTTCAACAACACGCGCGAAGGCGAAACGCCGTTGGCCGACAGGAAGGTGATAGACGCCTATCACAACGCCCAGAAACCCATCGATGCCCTGCACGACAAAATCCGGAAAGGCAAGAAGCAGCCCAAGTCGGACGAGATCAAGAAACAGATTGCCAACTGGCAAAAGGAGGTTAAGGAGCTGGAGGCGAAGGCCCCGCCGAAGTTCGAGTTTGCCCACACGCTGCGCGACATCGGCAGCGAGGACATGAAAGTGGCCCTGCGCGGCAATGCGCTGAAGCCGGGCGAGGTGGCGCCGCGGCGGTTCCTGCGCATCGTCGCCGGTAAAGACCGCGAGCATTTTAATCGGGGCAGCGGACGCGAGCAGTTGGCTAAGGCGGTGGTCGATCCGACCAATCCGCTGACGGCCCGGGTGTTTGTGAACCGCGTGTGGCAGCACCACCTTGGCCAGGGGCTGGTGCGCTCGCCGGACAATTTCGGCACGCTTGGCCAGGCGCCAACGCACCCAGAGTTGCTCGATTGGCTAGCCGCGACCTTTGTCGAAAGCGGCTGGTCGACCAAGGCGTTGCACCGGCTGATTCTCACCTCCGCGACCTATCGAAGCAGCAGCGCGTTTGATGAAACATCCTTTGCGAGCGACGGCGACAACCGCTCGCTTTGGCGCGTGACACCGCGCCGGATGGACGTGGAAACGTGGCGGGATTCCCTGCTCGCCGTCACCGGCGAACTCGACCTCAAGATGGGCGGCGGGCCGGTGGGGGACATCGTCGCCAGCAATCGCCGCACACTTTACGCCAAAGTCAGCCGCAACGCGCCTCTGGCTTCAGATAAATTTTTGCGCCTGTTCGATTTCCCCATTCCGCGGGCCAGCGCAGCCAAGCGCACGGCCAACGTCATCCCGCAACAGTTTCTGTTCATGATGAACAGCCGGTTCATGCTCGACCGTGCCCGCGCCCTGGCCAAGCGATTGGAGAGGGAGGCCACCGACGTGACGACCCGCATTGCGCGTGCCTATTTGCTGCTGTATGGTCGGGAGCCGACCGGTCGTGAGGAGCACCTGGCCAGGGGATTCCTGAAGGGCACCCAGCCGGCCGACAGCCGGTTGACGCGCTGGCAGCAGTACTGCCAGGCGTTGCTCAGTGCCAACGAGTTCATGTACATTCGTTAAGCCTTTTCAAACAATGCAACTTCACCGCAATCCACTCCCTCCGATTTCGCGGCGTGACGCCCTGCACCGCATCGGCGCGGGCTTTGGCAGCCTTGGCCTCGCCGGGCTGTTTAACCAAAGCGCCACCGCCGGACAGGTCTCGCCACTCGCGCCCAAGGCGCCGCACTTTGCGCCCAAGGCCAAGCACGTGATTCAGCTCTTCATGCCGGGCGGGCCGTCGCAGGTGGATACGTTTGATTACAAGCCGAAGATCGCCGATTTCGTCGGGCAACGCCCGAAGATTGTTGACCGCAAGTCGCTGCGGAATACCAAGAACGGCCTGTTCCCGTCGCCCTTCGGTTTCAAGCGATATGGGCAAACAGGCAAATGGGTGAGCGATATTTTCCCGCACACAGCGAAGTGCTCCGATGACATTTGTTTCATCCACTCCATGCATACGAACATTCCCGAGCATGCGGGCGCGATGATGATGTTTAATCTCGGCCACCTGCAGCCCAGCCGACCCAGCCTCGGCTCGTGGCTCTGCTACGGCCTCGGCACGGAGAATCAGGAACTGCCCGGCCTCGTTGCCATGAGCCCGCGCGCGAAACCCCGCGGCAAAGCGGCGCACTGGGGCAACTCATTTTTGCCAGGAGCCTACGCCGGCGTGTACGCGAATATCGCCGAAATGAAGCCGGATAGCATTTTGCGCGACCTGAAAAATCCGCATCTATCCCGCACCGAACAACGTCAACAGGCCAACCTACTCGCGCAGCTCAATCAGTTTGATCTCGAGCGCCAGCAGCAGGATCAGAAACTGGAGTCCAGCATCCAAGCGATGGAGATGGCCTTCCGCATGCAGTTCGCTGTGCCGGATGTTTTTGATACGGCCAAGGAAAGCAAACCAACACTTGATCTCTACGGTAAAAGCGAGTTCGCCAAAGGCTGCCTCATCGCTCGGCGCCTCGTGGAACGCGGCGTGCGCATGGTGCAACTCTCGCACTCCATCAGCGGCTACGACATCGCGTGGGACACCGGACATGGCGATATCAAGGGTGGCCATGCCCACCTCGCCCGCGAATGCGACCAGGGCATCGCCGGTTTGATTCAGGATTTAAAACTCCGCGGTTTACTCGATGAAACACTCGTCATCTGGGGCGGCGAGTTCGGTCGTGCGCCGACTTCCGAGGGTCAGAAAGGCCGCGACCATGACCACTACGGATTCACCGTCTGGATGGCCGGCGGTGGAGTGAAACCCGGCTTCACCTACGGTGCCACAGACGAGTTCGGCTGCTCCGCCGTCGAGAATCCCGTACACGTACACGACCTGCACGCCACCATCCTGCACCTCATGGGGCTCGACCACGAAAAGCTCACCTACCGCTACAGTGGCCGCGACTTTCGTCTGACGGACGTCCACGGAAAAGTCATACACGACATCATTGCCTGAAGCGCAAAGGATGGAGTCGGGCAGGCTGTTGCGATTCGCATCGACCGGCACCGGATGGTTCGGCGTGCAGCGATTGAAAATCCAAGATCTTCCTTATTCCTTATGTCTGCATCGTTATCACGAACGCTGGCTGAAGACCTCAAACCATCTCCTTGACGGAATAAGGGTTCACGTTCTGGCGCTTGGCCAAGAGGTTGGCTGCATCGTTGCCGATGAAACGATCAGCCCCGGCGTCAAACTGCAGTTTTTGGTTGCCGACCCTGTGGGCGATGTTTCCCATGTGCATGACAGTAGTGCTGCCCTGTGCCAGCCCAACATCAGCGTTGGGGCGTTTGCGATTGCGGATGCAGTCAACAAAGTTTTGCTGATGCTCCGGATCGGGGTGTCGACCGTACTGCTGCTCCACCACCCTGCCGCCCGAGGTGAAGACCTGCCAACCGCCACCGTGGCGGCCGAGCATCATGTTGTCTTTCGTGCCGTAAAACTCGATGCGCGTGGCGCACTGCGGCCAGTACGGGAATTGGTCGCCGGAACGAATCTTGCCATTGATTTTGCTCATGGCATTGGCAAAATGCGAGTGCTCAAAAGTCATGACAAAGCCAGGATAATCGTAATGCAGAATCTCGACGTCGGGCACCTCGCCGTCGTCACCCTTGTGTTGCAGGCGTCCGCCAGAGGCAGAGACCGACTTGGGCGTGGCCGGGTCCCCGAGCACCATTATTGTGAGGTCGAGTTGGTGGATGCCGCAGTCGGCCAGATCGCCACCGGAGTAGTCCCAAAAATAGTGCCAGCCGCCGTGGAATATTTTGCTGTGGTACGGCCGCGCCTTGGCCGGACCTAGCCAGGTCTTCCACGGAAACCCACTAGGTGCCTGGCCAGGCGCTCCCAAGTGGAACGGTCCACCGCCTTTCAGGTTGAACACCTTGACCAGGCGAATGTCGCCGAGCTTGCCGGACTGAATGTAGTCGCGGGCGGCGAGGTTGTACGGTGCGCTACGATTCTGCGTGCCCACCTGCACCACGCGTTTGTATTTGCGGGCAGCCTCCACGAGTTTGCGGCCTTCCCAAATGTTGTGGCTAAAAGGTTTCTCGACGTAGACATCCTTGCCCGCCTGGCAAGCAAGAATGGCCGTTGGCGTATGCCAGTGGTCGGGTGTGGCCACGACCACGGCGTCGACGTCCTTGTTGGCGAAAATCTCTTCCATGTGCGTGGCTAGAAGCGGTTTGCGGCCGCCCTGCTGCTTGGCGATGAAGTCGGCAGTGCGCACCAGGCGCTCCTCGTGGATGTCGCAAAGCTGGGTGCAGACAACATCACTGCGCGAGACCAAGCTCGAAGTGACCTGTGTGCCGCGGCCACCGCAGCCAACCAGGGCAACTTGAACGCGGTCGTTGGCGCCAAGCGCTTGGCCAAGCGAAGGGAAACCGATCACGGATGAAGCCAAGCCGGCTTTCACGAATGTTCTGCGTTTGATGGGATTCATATACCCGAAAGCTTAGCAAGCCGGTCTTTAAACCACACGACTTTATTGATTGGCCATCTTGGCCAAGCGCGGTGAAGCTTCGCTCACGTGGTGTTCGGATTTTTTAGAAACCGCCGGAGGGCAAAGATTCGCAAAGGTTTGTTTTCTTCAACATGGGTGGAGATTCTGAGACAGAATTTACCCATCTATCTTAAATTCACTGCCGACGATCGGCTGGAGTTGCAGGGACACATCCTTGTTTTTCTCGATGAGAAAACGTTCGAAGGCTGCGGCGGGCTGGAGATCGACGACGAGATTCGGGTGACCATTGCCGCTCAGGCCTGCCTGTTGTTGCTGCACCGCGAACCGGCCTACTACCCGACGCTGCGCACCATCCTTGTTTATCCCAGTTCGTACCTGGCAAAAAACCCGTACGACGAGAACAGCCAGGCGCACCGACTGGGCGAGTCGTGGCAATACGGGCCGGTGGTGCTCGCGTGGGACTCGAGTCGACAAGGCGGCAAGAATGCCTTCGACGGCTGCAACGTGGTGATGCACGAGTTCGCGCATCAGCTGGATCAGATCGATGGCGCCGCCGACGGCGCGCCACCGCTTGGCCAGGGGGAGGAGTGGGCCGGGCGCAAGCCGATATACCGGTCCTGGGCGCTGGTGTTCAGCCGGGAATTCGAGCGATTGCAGAACAAGGCGGCCAAGGGCAAAAAGACGGTGATCGACCACTACGGCGCCACCAACCCGGCCGAGTTTTTCGCGACGGCCACCGAGGCGTTTTTCGAGAAGCCCCGGCAATTGAAAAAGAAAAGGCCGGAGCTGTACGAAGAGCTTCGATCCTATTACAGGCAGAATCCCGCGGCGTGGCACGGGAGCCGTAATCGGTAAGCCCGGACGGCTTACCAGTTGTCGCGGCGGCCTCCGCGGTCACCACGATCGCGATAACCACCACCTCCGCCTCCGCCTCCGCCTCCGCCTCCGCCTCCGCCTCCGCCTCGATCCTCGCGCTGGCGGGCCTCATTCACGGTCAGCTTGCGGCCCATGAATTCCTCGCCATTGAATTTCTCAACAGCGGCGTTGGCTTCCTCATCACTGGAATAGGTCACAAAGCCAAAGCCGCGTGATCTGCCAGTGTCACGATCCTGCACCACCACCGCCTCGGTGATCGTGCCGGATGCCCCGAAAGCCTCCCGAATGTCGTCCTCAGTGGCGTCCCAATTCAGTCCGCCCACGAATATTTTATTTCCCATAAAGGTCCTTTTTGTAGGCAATCACCCAAACTAGACAACCGCCACTCGGCGCGAGGTTGAAGCCACCGCTGGAACTTGGCAAGCGCTAAAAGTCAGCCGGAGGTGATTTTCGTGTAGGCCTCGCCCTCGTTGATGGTGGGATTCTCGGGGCGTCCCTTGTAGTGGTAAATAAGATCGAGATTGTGGATGCCAAGCAGGTGCAGCACTGTGGCGTGCAGGTCGTGCACGTGCAGCCGGTTCTCCGTGGCCCACAGGCCTAGCTCGTCCGTCGCGCCGATCACCTGGCCGCCCCTGACTCCGCCGCCGGCCATCCACATGGTGAAACCGGTGGGGTTGTGGTCGCGGCCGTCGCCCTTCTCGCTCATCGGCGTGCGGCCAAACTCGCCGCCCCAGATCACCAGCGTCTCCTCCAGCAAGCCGCGCGACTTGAGATCCTTCAGCAGCCCGGCGGTCGGCAGATCGCTCTGTCGGCACTGGCGCGAATGGTTTTCCTCCATCTTGGAATGCGAATCCCACTTGCTGCCTGCGCCGTGGTAAATCTGCACAAACCGCACGCCGCGCTCGACCATTCGCCGCGCCAACAGGCAACACCGCCCAAACGGCTCCGTGTCCTGGTTGCCAAAGCCGTAGAGCCGCTTGGTCGCTTCCGATTCGCGGCTCAAGTCCACCGCCTCCGGCGCGGTAGCCTGCATACGGTAGGCCAGCTCGTAGCTGCGTATGCGTGCCTCGAGTTCGCTCTGGTGCTCGCGCGTGGCACGGTGCTGCTCGTTGAGTCGCCGCAACAACTCGAGCTTTCGCCGGTGCGTCTGCGGCGTCACGCCCTTGGGGATGTTCAAATGACGGAACGGCTCCTCGCCCGGGTTGAGCCGGATGCCCTGGTACGCCGCCGGCATAAAACCGGCGCTCCAGTTGCGCGGCCCGTTCGTCGGCGTCGACTTGGTGTCGGTCATCACCACGAACGCCGGCAGGTTTTCGTTCTCGGTGCCGAGCCCGTAATTCACCCACGAGCCAAGGCTTGGCCGTCCGGCGAGCGGTTGGCCGGTGTTCATTTGGCAGACGCCGCCCGAGTGGTTGATGCCGTTGGTCCAGCAGGAGCGAATCACCGCGAGATCATCGACACACCCGGCGGTGTGCGGCAGCCAGTCGCTCACCCAGGTGCCGCTTTGGCCGTGGCGCTTCCACGTGCGCGGGCTGGCGAGCAGCGGCGACTCCGTCTCTCCCATCGCTGTGATCGGCCGCTTGAAACTCTCCGGCATCCGCTGCCCGGCGAGCTTGTTGAGCAGCGGCTTGGGGTCGAACAGGTCGATGTGGCTTGGCCCGCCCTCCATGAACAGAAAAATCACGCGCTTGGCCCTGGGCGCAAAATGCGGCTGCAAAAACGATGGCCGCGCCGCCTTGGCCAGGGCGTTGTCACGCGCGAGCAACCCGCTGAGCGCCAACGCGCCAAACCCGGCACCGCCGCGAAGCAACAGCTCCCGCCGCGAAAAAATATCATTCGTAACTTGCTCTTCAAAATTCATCATTCAGTCAACATACAGGAAGGCGTTGGCATTCATGAGCACATGGCAGTACTCGGTGAGCGCGGCCAGGCCGGACGGCTTGTTCGCTGCACCGCAGGCATCGAGAAACGCCAGCGCGTCGTTGAGTTGCGACGGCAACGGTGCTTGGCCAAAGGCCAACTCGTGCGCGTCCGTGATCTGCGCCTCTGCGTTGCCGGGGTGGCGCTTGGCCAGGCGCTTGGCCAGGGCCGCCGCCCGTTTGCGCGTCCACTCGCTGTTCAGCAGCAGCAGCGACTGTGTCGCGGTGGTGGTCACGTTGCGCTGTGGCATGTGCGAAATGTGGTCCGGCATGTCGAAGGTGTGCATCACTTCGTCCGGGTTGTTGCGCATCACTTTGCGATAAATCGCGCGGCGATTCGACTTGTCCGCCACAACGCCTTCGCCGCCGGACTTTAAATCCAGTTCACCGGAAAGCGCCAGCAACCCGTCGCGCACCTGCTCCGCGCTCAACCGCTGAATTGCCGTGCGGGCAAACCAGGTGTTGGCCGGGTCGATCCGCTCCGACTGCTCGTTGGCTGCTGCCTGGCGATATGTCGCGCTGGTGACCATTAGCCGGTGCATTTTCTTGAGGCTCCAGTCATTGGCGACAAATCGCGCCGCCAGCCAGTCAAGCAACTCGGGATGTGTCGGCAGCTCGCCGAGTTTGCCGAAGTCGCTGACGTTGGCGGCCAGGCCGCGGCCGAAGTGCTGCTGCCAAAGCCGGTTCACCATCACGCGACTCGTCAGCGGGTTGTCCGGCCGCGTGATCCACTGGGCCAGGGCAGTGCGGCGGCCGGTCGATTGCAGCGCGGCCCGCGGCGGCGTGATGCGTGCCGAGCCGGGATCGAGGATGCTCAGGAAACCTGGCTCA
This sequence comes from Verrucomicrobiota bacterium, assembly GCA_003972865.1. Classification (GTDB taxonomy): domain Bacteria; phylum Verrucomicrobiota; class Verrucomicrobiia; order Limisphaerales; family UBA1096; genus UBA1096. The sequence continues at coordinate 9,346 of QOAX01000188.1, forward strand.
ACGACGTCGCCTTTTTTCGGGATGCGCGTGGCCGGGGCCACCGGACCAGCGTCGCTGACGACAAACTTCACCTGTGGCAGCGGCTTCGGTTTTTGCTCCTCGAACGTCTTCAACTCAGCCCGCAGTTGCTCCCATTCCTCCCTCGTAGCGCCCTTGAGTCGCTCTGGCAACTTCTCTGGCTCGACGCCAAACTGCCGCTCCGACAACTCTGCGATCTGCCGCTCGTACGCGGTGCGATCCTGCGGCCGCTTGCGGATCATGGCTTTGATTTTGTCGATGAACTTGTTGAAGCCCTCGCCGGTGGTGTTTTTCAACAGGGCGAGCTGCTCGATGGCGTGGAGTTGCTTGCGGATGTCCCCCGTCGCGGCGGCCCAAGCCTTGTGCTGCCTAAAAAACTCGGTCCGCTGCGGGACGGTGCCGACCGGCATCGAGTCACGTGGCAACAGTGGCGCGAAGAACGCCTTCATCCGATAATAGTCGCGCTGCAGAATCGGGTCGAATTTGTGGTCGTGGCACCGCGCACACTGCAGGCCCATGCCCAAAAAAACGTCGCCTGTTACGTTGGTGACGTCGGCGAGGATGTCGTTCCACTGCGTCTCCACGTCGCGCTGGTTGTATTCGTAAATCCAATGGCGCAGAAACATCGTGGCGATGAGTGCGTCGCGGTTGCCGGGATCAATCTCGTCACCGGCCAACTGCTCGCTCACAAATCGGTCGTACGGCTTGTCGGTGTTGAACGAACGGATGACGTAGTCGCGATACCGCCACGCCTCGGGCCGATAGTGATCCGACTTGTAGCCGTCGGAGTCGGCATAACGCACGAGGTCGAGCCAAAAGGTTGCCTGACCTTCACCGTAGCGCGGACTGTCGAGTAGGCGATCGACGAGCCTCTCGTAGGCGTCCGGCGAGTCGTCGTCGAGAAACTCCGCGATCTGTTCCGGTGCCGGAGGCAGGCCGGTGAGATCGAGACACACGCGGCGAATAAGTGTCCGGCGATCCGCCGCCGTTGCCGGCGACAACTCCTGCGCAGCCAACCTGCGGGCGATGAAATGGTCGATCTCGTTGATCGCCCAGTCGCCGCCGGCATCCGGCACCGCCGCTTGGCGTACCGGCTGAAACGCCCACCAATCGCGATCCGCCTGGGTAAACTCCACCGCAAGAACGGAGCCATCTAGCAAAACCCATAAAATGGCCAAGCGCTGAATCATCCCCGCAAGACTAGCATCCCCACCGCACTGTTGGGAGGAAAAAACCATCCCCCCGCGTGGCCAAGCGCTTGGCTTGGGGTTGCACGACGGGATGGGGGGAAGTAGGCTTCGGTCATTCACTCCGTTTGACATGAACACTTCTTCCACTTCACGCACGCCACGTCGGCAGTTTATCAAGTCCTCGAGCGCCTCAATCGGCGCCCTGGCCACCGTTCACCTGACCAGCGGCCTGCGGGCCGCCAGCCCCAACGACAAGCTGTCACTGGGCATCATCGGCCCGGGCGGCATGGGGCGCAATCACATCGGGAATCTCAACAAGCGCAAGGACATCGAGATCGCGTTTGTCTGCGATCCCGATGCCAACCACCAGGCCAACGCCGCGAAGATGGTCGAGTCCGGCACCGGCATCAAACCGAAGCAGGTTGGCGACCTGCGGGAAATACTGGAGGTTAAAAGTGTGGACGCGGTGTTCATTGCCACGCCGGATCACTGGCACGCACCGGCCGCCATCCTTGCCGCCGAGGCCGGCAAACATGTCTACGTGGAGAAGCCGTGCTCGCACAACGTCCGCGAGGGGCGACTGATGATCGAGGCGGCGCGGCGCAACAAGCGTGTCATACAGGTCGGCACCCAGTCGCGCAGCACTGGGCATGTGATGAAGGCGATGGAACTGTTGCACAACGGAGCGATCGGCCGCGTGCTGGTGTCCAAGGCGTGGAACAGCCAGAAGCGCTCGTCGATCGGCAAGGCCAAGCCCGGCACACCGCCGGCGCACCTCGACTTTGAAACGTGGCTTGGCCCGGCGCCGAAGGTGCCGTACCAGTCGAACATGCTGCACGGCATCTGGCG
>QOAX01000184.1 GCA_003972865.1 Verrucomicrobiota bacterium
GTGCCATCGACGGCAATTCAGTCTTGTACAAGAACAACGGCAACTGGACCTTTGCGGATGCCACCTCCTCGTCCGGCTTGAAAGAACTGGGGCACCGTCACCGGGGAGCGGTATTTGCGGATTTAAACGGGGATGACTGGTTGGATTTGCTGGTAGGGACAGTGGATCGTGGAATCAGGATGTTCATTAATCAGCGTGGAGTGTTTCAGGAAATGTCCCAGGCTTCAGGGCTGGCTGGAGTGTATGCACCCATGACCATGGCTTTGGCGGATGTGGACAGCAATGGGACCCTGGATTTGTATGTCACCAACAACCGGCCCTCAGATATTAGGGATGAGGGCTCGATTACATTGAGGCGTGTTGGAGGCAAATTGGTAATCCCGGCGCAGTACAGGAACCGTCTTGTTGTGTCCGGCGGAATCGTCAAGGAATACGGGGAGGCTGATTTCCTGTTTCTAAATGATGGGAAGGCTGTTTTGAGAAAATCAAGTTGGACTGACGGGCGGTTCCTCACTCCTCAAGGTGAAGCATTAAGGGAGGCACCCTTGGATTGGGGGTTGTCTGCGGCGTTTCATGACATCAATCACGATGGCCTTCCAGATTTATACGTATGCAATGACTTTTGGACTCCGGACAGGTTTTGGATCAACCAGGGAGGAGTCTTTAAATTGTTGGATACAAAAAACCTCAGCAAGACATCTGCAAGTTCAATGGGTGTGGATTTCTCCGATTATGACCGGGATGGGGATGTGGACTTGTTTGTGGTGGACATGTTGAGCAGGGATTTGGATCTGCGCAAGCGGCAGACTCCCGCTCAAGATTTGTCTGATCGACAAATGAACCAAGGCAAATACGCAGACCAAGTCATGAGGAACACCCTGTTGAATAATCGCGGCGACGGTTCCTTTGCAGAATTGGCAAACCTGGCTGGATTGTCCGCTTCAGACTGGTCCTGGTCACCGGTTTTTCTGGATGTGGACCTGGACGGTTATGAGGATCTGATTATTACGGCTGGTCACTACAAGGACACACAGGACATGGACGTCAATGCGCTGATCCAAACCAGGCAGAAGCCGAGAGACAGGTCGCTTTCTCCAAAACAAAGGAAGCTGCAGTTTTCAAGAGAGATGATGGCAAATAACCGTCTTTATCCCAGTTTGGATTTGCCCATCCTCACATTTCGGAACGGGGGCAAGGGTGTGTTTGAGGAAAAGACCTCGCAATGGGGGACTGATGACAAGGGAATTCATCATGGCATGGCTTTGGCGGATTTGGATTTGGACGGGGACATGGATTTGGTTGTAAACAACATGAATCAAGAACCGGGGCTTTATGAAAACAGATTTATGGCGCCGCGCGTTGCCGTGGTCTTGCATGGGGAACCTCCGAATACCCAGGGCATAGGCAGCAAGGTTTCGCTGGTCGGTGGTGCTGTGGTGGAACAAACCAAGGAAATAGTTTCCGGCGGCCGATTCCTATCTGGTTCCGAAACGAAGGTTGTTTTTGGCAGTGGAAGCGGAGCAAGCAACATGAGACTCATCATCGCATGGAGAAGCGGTCACAAAAGTGTGATTGATCAAGTTAAACAGAATTATCTGTACCATGTTTACGAAAAGGGTTCATCTGAAGACAAAAAAGATAAAACACTATTGCCTACCTCTCCCATGTTCGAGGACTTGAGTGAAAGCATTAAGCATTTGCATCTGGAGAATTTATTCGATGATTTTGCCAGGCAACCGCTTTTGCCATTCAAACTGAGCCAAGCAGGCCCGGCAGCCTGTGTGTACGACATTAATGCGGATCATTGGGACGATTTGATCATTGGTTGCAGCACGGGAGGCCGGCTTCATGTGTTTCTTAATGATCAAAATGGCGGTTTTAGACATTTGCAGGGGAATCAGGTTGCTCAAGATGACGTGGCTTCCATTTTTTCCCTTGGCACAGGCAAGGGAAATGAGTTTTTCACCATCAACTGCGGCTATGAAGGCACCGGCGGTGTCATGTTGACCCGGCATCGGTTGCTGGAAGAAAAAATTCTTTCCGATAGCGTTATGAATATCCCCATTAAATCGGTGGGTGCCGTTGCCCAGACGGATATTGATGGCGATGGTGACCTTGATTTGTTTCTTGGAGGAGGGGTTTACCCGGGGAAATACCCTGAATCTTCAAAGTCCGCCATTTATCTGTGCGATGGGACCCAATATGTGCCTGACGCTTCCAACGCCATAGCCCTGTTGGGGTTGGGGGTCGTGAATGGTGCCGTTTGGTGTGATTTGGATGCGGATGGATACCCCGAATTGATCACTGCTGGGCACTGGCAGCCTGTTCGTGTCTTTAAAAATGAGAAAGGCATCCTGAAGAATGTGACCAAAGAGATGGGGTTGGAGGGCTTCACCGGTTTATGGAATTCCGTTCAAGTTGGAGATATCAATGGAGATGGCAGAATGGACTTGGTGGCCGGGAACTGGGGTTTGAACAGTCCCTACAAGTCAACCCCTGAGAAGCCCTTGAATCTTGTTTTCGGTGATATTAATCAGGACGGAACCAACGAGCTCATCGAAAGTGAATATAATGCGGGAGTGCTTGTTCCAGTTCGGACATTCAACGATTTGGCCGGCCCCATGCCGTTCCTGTATTCACGATTCAAGAGTTTCAGGCAGTTCAGTCGGGCAAGTGTCGCCCAAGTGATTGGAGACACCCAAACAAAGGCGAGGTTGCTCTCTGTGCAAACATTGTATTCCTGCGTGTTCATCAATGAGGGGAATCGCTTCAGAATGGCTAACTTGCCGGATGCAGCCCAGTGGGCGCCCACTCATGGCATCGTTGTTGACGATTTTGACGGGGATGGCTTTGAGGATTTGTTCCTGGCGCAGAACTTTTTCCCGACACGATCGCAGGGTGATCGGTTGGATGCATCCAGGGGCGTTCTCCTGAAGGGTCACGGGACGGAAAACTTCACGGTTCTGGAATCTGGGCGGAGTGGAATCAATCTTGCCGGTGACCAAAGAGCCGCAGTTTCAGGAGATTTCGACCGCGATGGAATGAGTGATCTTGTCGTCACACGGAACAGCGGAAAGACCGGTCTGTTCCTTAACCAAGCGCAAAAAATTGGATTGCGTGTGGTTGTTCAGGGGGCGGCGGGGAATACCCATGGAATAGGATCTGTTTTGAGGTTGAAATATCATGACGGGATGGGGCCGGCGCGCCAAATCACTGGCAGCAGCGGCTACCATTCCCAGAGTAGTTCCATACAAGTGTTACACGCAACTCGGCCGGTTGAATCCGTTTGGATACAGAAACCTGACGGCAAGATTCTGACCCATGAAGTAAAGAAGGGCACGCATGAGGTGAGGATCACTTATTAAGCGAAATACCCTTTTTTTCTTTAAGTGTTTGACTCGCGTAATTTTCCAATCACTAATTATTCCCTTTAAGTCAACACACCGGACAATAGGGTTATGAAAACGAAGCAAACCGGATTCACCCTCATCGAGCTGTTGGTGGTCATCGCCATCATCGCCATCCTGGCCAGCCTGCTGCTTCCCGCCCTGGGCAGGGCCAAGAGCAAAGCCCGGCAAACGGTCTGCATGAGCAACCAAAAGCAGCTTGGCCTCTCCACGGCAATGTACGTGGAGGATTTTGATGGCAAGTTCCCCATCTCCATAACACCGCACACCGTACAGAACCATGCGAACTGGCTTGTTAGCATGCACGATGCAGGATACCTCAGCACCATGGATCTATTCACCGATCCCGCGGATGTCGAAGGCCCGTATAATATTTTAACACTCAGAAAACGGAGAATCCTTCTTGATAAAAGAAGCCGTGACATTGTCTTCTCTTATGGAGCCAACGAGCAAATGATCGGCCCGTCCGATCAACGGTATAAAAAAATCAGTCAAGTCCCCGAGCCGGATAAGATCTTCTTTTTTGGCTGTGCCACCTACATGGTTGTTCCGCATTGGGACCATGAGCGAGTCTATAACGCCAGCGGCCCGCACCAACCAAGCTCATCCGCAAATCCACCGAACGAGCTGTACGCCCGCCATAACTCAGGAAAAAACAACCGAGCCAAAGAGAAGAGCAAAGGTGGCAGCAATATCACCTACACCGATCTTCACTACGAATACAAAAACCAATACTTCATCGACAAAAAACTGTGGTGGTACAAGAACAACAAGCCGCTCTAGCTTGACCGGGCCCAACCGATTGACTTTTGCAACGCAAGAGCCCATTCTCGCGTCATTCCGCGACTTTCACTTTATGAACAGGCAACACGTTTCCAGACGACAATTCATTAACACCACCCTGACCACGGCCGCAGTCGCAGGTGCCACCTGGTTTGATATCCCCGAAATCCTCGCCGCCAGCGGGAAGAAGGCCGCGCTCAATAAGTACGGTGGCTTCCCGATGGGCATCCAGAGCTACTCCCTACGAGGCTTCGGCGTGGATGGCGCAATCGAGCAGACCCACAAGCTTGGCCTGCATTTCATCGAGTTTTTCGGCGCTCATTTCCCGATCACGAAAGACAAAATAAAGATCGACGAAATGAACAAAAAGTTGGCCAAGTACGACATGACCATCAGCGCTCACGGTGTCAACGGTTTCGGGGCCGACCACGACAAAAATGAAGTGGTATTCCAATTTGCAAAGATGGCTGGCATCAAAAACATATCAGCCAACCCGACACCAAATTCGTTCGACAGCCTCGACAAGCTCGTTGCCAAATATGATATCCGCATTTCCATTCACAACCACGGACCGGGCGCCCTTTACGACAAGATCGACGACGGCCTGAAGGCGGTGAAAGGCCATGACAAGCGAATCGGTTTTTGCGCTGACCTTGGCCACTACATTCGCTCGGCCGAGGATCCGGTGGAAGTCATTCACAAACTTGGCGAGCGCCTATACGGCATCCACCTCAAGGATTTCGCCGAGCAGAAGAAAAGGACGCACGGTGTCATCCTCGGCAAGGGCCACCTTGACGTGCCCGGCGTGTTCAAGGCGTTGCGCAAGGTCAAGTTTCCGGCCGATGGCGCGTTGAGCCTTGAGTATGAAGAAACACCCAACGACCATCCGAAATTACTCGCTGACATTGGCGAATGCCTTGCCATTGCTGCTGAGGGAGCTCAAAAAAACAAGCAAGGTTAAGTTTAAATTTACACAAAATCATGCAACGACGCGATTTTTTGAAAACAGGTTTGGCCGCTTCCGGGGCAGTTGGGTTATCTGCGGTTGGCCAAGCGCAGGCTGACCATCATGGCGGAGATTCGGAATATTACGAACTCCGCCATTGGCACATTCCAACAGCGGAAAAGAAAGCCGTTGTCGATCGCTTTCTAAAAAATGCGGTCATGCCGGCAGTCAAACGAATTAATCTAGGCCCAATCGGCGTATTTCATTCGGCTGATCATCCTAAAAACAACAAAGCGGAACAACACGACATTTGGGCACTCACACCGTTCAAGAACGCGCAGGATTTTTTCTCACGCGATGAAAAGCTTGTCGACGACGCGTTTATCGAATCTGCAAACGAGTACTTGAACAGCCAGAAAACGGATCCGGCCTACACACGTATCACCTCATCATTCATGCGCGCGTTCGACGGCAAGCCAAAGCTCGAGATTCCGATAAAAGGCAAGCGTATCTTCGAACTGCGCGAGTATCAGAGCCACAACGAACTTAAGGCCCTGCTAAAGGTGCAAATGTTCAACGAAGGTGAAATCGACATATTCAATGCCACCGGCCTCAAGTCGGTCTTTTTCGGCCAGACACTAATTGGCCCGGATATCCCGAACCTGACTTACATGCTTGTTTACGAAGACCAAGCGATGCGCGGCAATAACTGGCAGGCATTCCTTAAGCACCCGGATTGGGATCGCATGAAGAACATGGAAATATACAAAGACACCGTGTCCAAAATCGTGGCGCGGTTCTTTGACCCCGCACCCTATTCACAGATCTGATTTCGAATAAATCTTACGATAGCAAAAACGGGCTCAATGAGCCCGTTTTTTTTGAATCTTTTTAAGATCACAGTCTCAACTTTTGCCGAGCAGATGTTCGTCCATGCGATCGTGGATATCCTTCATCCGATCACGGTTTCCTCCACCGACCTCAGCAGTGGACCAACCGGTGAAGCCGATCTCCTCGAGCGCCCGACGCACGTCCGGCCAATCGACATCACCATCTCCGATTTTGCAGAAGCTGTTTTTCTTGCCCCAGTCCTTCACGTCCAGTTTGACGATACGCCTGCCCAACTGGCGGATCCATTGTGCCGGTTTGCCGAAACGTTGATGGTTGCCGATGTCGAAGTAGCTCCCCACCCACGGGCTGTTGATCTCATCCAGATATTTAACCAACTTATCGGCTGACTGATTGTCGTCTCCCTTGGGATCATACAAGAAACCATTCCAAACATTCTCGATCAAGATGTGAATCCCACGCCGGGCTGCCAATGGTAGCGCCTTTTGGATTTGCTCTATTGAGCGATCCCAAACCTGTTGCTGGTTTTCATTCTCCGCATCACGAACGGCACCGGGCACGAGCAACACTGCAGAACCGCCGACCAGATGGGTGTCACGAATGGCCGTCTTGAGCCCCTCGAGCCCCTTTCGGCGCGTCTTGGCATCCGGCGAGGAAAGCCTAGTGCCCCAGTGAATCGAGTCGACGACACCGTGAATCGGAAGGCCGGTTTCGCGGCTGGCGGCCAGGGCCTGCTTTTTGTCCACGCCGCCCGGGCTGTTGAGTTCCACCCCGTCGTAGCCGATCTCCTTAAGTATCCGAAACTTTTCAGCGACAGGGAGTTTCCCACCAAACATGCCGAACTTGATCGACTTGAGAATGCGCGACTTGAGGCGCGGCTTGTCGTCAATCTCCGCTTGGCCAAGCGCCGGCAGCGCGGCGGCCGCCAAGGCCAAGCCGCTGGCTTTTCCGTAGTCGCGCCGACTCATCTTGGTTTGAGTCATCTCTTCAAACAAAAGGCGTGATGCCCGGCTTGGCCAAGGGCGGCGGCGTGTGCTTGCCGGTCTCCCAGTTTATGTCCTTCGGGTAGCGATCCTCCTTTGCGTTGAGAATCTGCTCGTAGGTGATTTCCTTGCCGGTGTAGGCGGCCGTTCGGCCCATGATCGCCATCATCGTGCTGAGCGCCATGCGGTCGCCGTTGTTGATCGGTTCGCCGGCTCGGATCGACTGGAACAATTCGTTGTGCTCGATCTGGTACATGTTCTCGCGCTTGCCGTCGTAGGTCCACCGGCCCTTGGCGTTCTCGATGAAGATTCCGCGCGCGATGTCACCGCGGCCCTTGGTGCCGAGCAGGTAATCGCTGTTCTCGTTGTGGCAACGTCTCTGCTGGCGCTGGGCCATGAAGGCGCGCACGCCTTTCGGGTATGAGTAGTTCACCTCGATGTGGTCAAAGATATTGCCGCTATTGTTCGGGATGCCGCGTCCGCCAACGGCGGTGCAACTGACCGGGGGCTCGTCCCGCATCGCCCAGGCGATCTTGTCCACGCTGTGCACGGCCTGCTCGACCAGACCATCGCCGCCGAGCCATGCGAAGTTGTACCAGTTGCGCACCTGCCACTCGATATCGCTCCACTCCGGCTTGCGTGCGGAGTCCGGCTGCATCGGCTTGACCGGCCCGGTCAGATAGGTGGCGTAGATCGACTGGATGTCGCCGATCTCGCCGCCTAGAACGCGCTCGTAAAAGGCGCGCCGCTCGTAGTCGTAGCGCCAGCAGAAACCGGCGACGATCGCCAGGTTCTTCTGCTTCGAGATCTTCACCGACTCCATGATCGAGCGCACACCCGGCGCGTCGGTGGCCATCGGTTTCTCGATGAAACAATGCTTGCCGGCCTCGACGACGGCGCGAAAGTGCATCGGACGGAACCCCGGAGGCGTGGCGAGTACAACGAGATCCACCCCGCTGTCGATCAGCTTTTGGTACGCGTCCAGCCCGACAAACTGGTGTGGCACGTCCACCTTTTTCTCGTGCCGCTTCTTGAGGCCGTTCACGGCGCGCTCGACCCTGTCCGGAAACACGTCGGCCACGGCGGTCAACTTGACATTGTCATCGGCCGTGAGCGCCTGATTGGCCGCGCCGGTGCCACGCCCACCGCAGCCGACCAGCCCCACCCGGATGGTGTCGCTGTTCTGCCCATAGGCGCTGCCGCGTGAAATTAAGCTCAGGGTGGCGGCGCTGGCCACGGCTGCAGTGGAGGAGGTCTTGAGAAAATCCCTGCGGGATGTCTCGCTGTCGGATGTCGTTTTGTTAGTCATGGTAATTCCCTGAAAGCGAAGAGGCTACGCATCGCAAAAGTCAAGCGCAAGCCAAGCGCTTGGCCAAGCGGCAAGCCAACCTACCCCAAGGGCAAACTGAGCGACTGAAACCGGGCCGGCTTTCTTCAAAAAAGCCGACCGGGATTACTTGATTTTCGAGAAATCAGTTCCGGCGAGAAAATCGTTCACCACCTTCTTCACCAACTTCCCGCCCTGGGTTGATTCCTTGTAGGCCTTTCGCCAATCGGGATCGGCAATGAACGCCTTCCACGCCTTGCCACGCGCCTCGCGGCTGGGATAGGCCAGCATGTAAACCAGCTTGTTCTCCTTATTGTCGGTGGGCACCCAGTAGCCGATATTGGTCATGCCGTGCTTCTTGAACAGCGCCACCGTGTGGTCGCGGAACCGGGCCAGCAGCGCGTCGAGCTTGCCCTCGTTGGCGTAGTAGGTGCGAATCTCGAAGACGCGGTTTTTCTCCTCGGCCTGGGCAATGTCCAAGCCGGCGATCGGGCTGCAGAAGAACGCAGCCGCCAACAAAACGAGACAATGAGTTTTTTTTAACATGATTCGAATGGTGCGCGCGCATCGCACCATCCCCCGCCCCGCCTGTCAAAGGCTATTTGCGGTTGGGCCGCCTTGGCTTGGACCGGAGATCCCACGCCTCGACCCATTTTTCACCGGTGAACTTCATGCCAAAGTCGCTGACGAGCCGGCGGCTCATGTCGGCAATATGACCGGCGCCGTAAAAAATGCCGATCCGTTTTTTGCCCTTGGCCAACTGCCCGCGCAGTACCTCCAGCGCGATGAGATTGCGCTCGGTGATAATGGTCGATCCCTTCTCGCCCGCCAGCGTGTCGAGGATGTCCGTCGTGGCGAACTGCTGTGCCATCACCCGCTTCAGCGCCAACTCGCGGTTGCTGGAGAAAAACGCGAACAACAGCGCGAAGTCGTTCGCGCCCCCCTGCTTGTTCGCCCGCTGCTGGGCCAGCCCCTCCATGAACAACTGCATGAACATCGTGAAAAACGACTCGCCGCGATCCTTCATTTTTTGGGCGAACTCCTCCGGCGACATGTCGGCGTGCACCATGTTGGGCGCGTCGTAGTCGATCCCGTCGAGCTGGAACGAAAGCCCGAGCATGTCCTTCGCGCCGAGTTGCATGCCGCCGATCACGGTCATGCCGGCCTCGAATCCCTTTTCCTCCGAGGTGGAAGGCTCGCCGGCCTCGTCCGGTTTCCCGGTGTCGGCCTCCGTGGCCTTCGGCGAGGGCTGGTCGCGATCCTTCCAGCGCCTCGGCGCGGCCCCGGTTTCATCCTTCTCCGCCACCATCTCGTACAACAGCGCGTCGTACTTCCTGAAACTCCTGTCCAGTTTTCGGAAGTATGCCTTGTCGCCAATGTGGATGGCGCCGATGAGATCGACCGTCACGCCGGCCTTGGCCAATTTCTCATCCGTCGGCACGAACCGGATGATCGACGTGTCGAGCGATTGCGGGATGCGCGGCCGATCCGGATTCATCGTCATCCGGATAAATTTCTCAGGCAGCTCCGACGCCGGCTTGGCCTCCTCCGTAGCCCAGCCGCCGACCACGCCCATCAGCGCAAACCCAACCAGGCAACCTGTCCATCGCGCCCTCATTTGTCGACAGCCTACTTGGCCAAGCGGGAAATTGCCCTCCTAAAATACGGCTTGGGCCGATAGGCTCCGTGGCGTGCCGGAGTTGACCGAAACCCGCGAGCCACCCTCGGACTGGCCGGAGCAGTTTTTCCGCTTCCTCTCCAACGAGAAGGACGCCTCGGTGTACACACAGCGCAACTACCGGCAGGCGCTCAATGAGTTCACTAAGTGGCATCGTGAGACCCACGAGTCGCCGGTGCGCTGGGGTGAGTTGGAGCGGAACGACTTCCGGCTGTTCCTTCGGAAGCTTGGCCGCAGGGAACTCAGCCAGGCGGCGATCCGGCTGCGATTCAGCGCGCTCAATTCGTTTTACAAATTCCTCATGCGGCGCGGGCTCGTCGAGTCGTCGCCGGTGAAGGATGTCACCCTGCCCAAGCCGGCCAAGCGGCTGCCGCAATTCCTGACCATTGACCAAATGACCGCCCTGCTCGACGCGCCGCTTCAGGAACTAAGTGCCAAGCGTGGTACGAAGAAAAAAGTCAGTGAAGTGCCGTACCTCCGAGACCGCGCGATCCTCGAGACAATTTACTCGTGTGGCCTGCGCATTGGCGAAATGTGCGAGATGTTGGCCGGTGAAATCGAGCCGGACGAACACGTCGTCAACGTGCACGGCAAAGGCAAAAAGGAACGGCAGGTCCCGATCGGCCGTGTCGCCGTCGGGGCAATCCATCAGTACTGGGAGCGCCTGGCCAAGCCGCCCGCGGTCGACGAGCCGGTATTTTTTGCCACGGAAAAAGAACGCAAAAAAATCTCTCCGCGCCTGGTTCAGTTGAGGTTGAAAAAATATCTCACCGCCTGCGGGCTGGATCCAACCCTCACGCCGCACAAGCTGCGCCACAGCTATGCCACGCACATGCTCGATGCCGGGGCGGACTTGCGAAGCGTGCAGGAGATGCTGGGCCACGCAAATCTCACGTCAACGCAGGTGTACACGCACGTGACCACCGAGCGGATCAAGCGCGCCTACGACGAGGCGCATCCGCGAGCCTGAAGCCAAGCGCTTGGCCAAGCGCTACCTGGCGGCCGCTTTCTCGGCGACCGGCGGCGAGGTCGGATCGGACTTCGGCTTGGGCTGGGGAAAAATCTGGTAGAGCAGGAGGTAAATAAGCACGCCAGTGATTGAGACGTACATCCACAGCGGCCACGTCCAGCGGGCGATTTTTTTGTGCTGCTCGAACCGTTCCTTCAGCGCGCGGCTGAGCGTCATAAAAATCAGCGGCAAAATCACGACCGCCAGCACGACGTGGGTGAACAGCAGCACGAGGTAAATCGGGCGGAACCACGCCGGGGCGACGAACCGCGTCACGGCCTCGGTGTTGAAATGGTAAGTGAGGTAACAGGCCAGAAACACGGTCGAGGTGACGAAGGCGCTGACCATACAGTTTC
>QOAX01000077.1 GCA_003972865.1 Verrucomicrobiota bacterium
TCATTCTTCTGTGAGAACGCGACCTTCGTCGCTTGGGCTTTTTTCATGAGTCACAATACGTTCAACGCACTGCATTCGTTTGACCTTGGCAACGGTCAACAGGGCAAATTTTACTCGCTGCCGGCGCTGGCTGAGGCCGGCTTGGGGGACATCTCGCGCTTGCCGGTTTGTATCCGTCTGGTTTTGGAGTCGGTGCTGCGCAATTGCGACGGCCAAAAGGTGACGGAGGAGAACATCCGCCAGTTGGCGGGGTGGCAAGCCAAGGCGCAGCGTACGGAGGAGATTCCGTTTACTGTCGCCCGCATCGTGTTGCAGGACTTTACCGGTGTGCCGTTGCTGGTAGACCTGGCCGCGATGCGCTCGGCGGCGGCGCGCTTGGGCAAAAATCCGAAGATCATCGAGCCGTTGGTGCCGGTGGACTTGGTGGTTGACCACTCAGTGCAGGTGGATTTCGCTGGTTCCGAGGATGCGATGGCCAAAAACCTCGACTTGGAGTTCACGCGCAACCGCGAGCGTTACCAGTTTTTGAAGTGGGGTATGCAGGCGTTCGACACGTTCAAGGTCGTGCCGCCGGGAATTGGCATCGTGCATCAGGTGAACCTCGAGTATCTCGCGCGCGGCGTGTTGAGCAACGCCGACGGCGTCTATTATCCGGACACACTGGTTGGCACCGACTCGCACACGACGATGATCAACGGGTTGGGCATCGTCGGCTGGGGCGTCGGCGGCATCGAGGCCGAGGCCGGGATGCTCGGCCAGCCGGTTTACTTCCTGACGCCGGACGTCGTCGGCATTCGGCTTGACGGCACGCTGCGCGAGGGCGTCACCGCGACCGACTTGGCGTTGACCGTCACCGAGATGTTGCGCGAGACCAAGGTGGTCGGGAAGTTTGTCGAGTTTTACGGTAAGGGCGCAAAGCAGTTGCCGCTGACTGACCGCGCCACGATCGCCAACATGGCGCCCGAGTACGGCGCAACGATGGGCTTCTTCCCGATCGACGAGGAGACGGTCAACTACCTCCGCGCCACCGGCCGGGCCGAGGAGCATTGTGCGACATACGAAAATTATTATAAGGCACAGGGCCTGTTCGGCATACCGGGCGAGGGCGAGATCGATTACTCGGTGAACCTCACGCTCGATCTGGGCTCGATTCAGTCGAGCGTGGCAGGGCCGAAGCGTCCACAGGATCGCATCGAGGTACCGAGGCTCGGCAGCAAGTTTGCGGAACTCTTTTCGCAGCCGGTCGCCGAGGGCGGCTTTGGCCGGGACGCTGCCGACTTGGCCGGTGTCACCGCCGACGTGCCGGTGCAAAACAACGGCACCGCCGCGCTTGGCCACGGTGGCGTGGTCATCGCCGCGATCACGAGCTGCACGAACACCTCCAACCCAAGCGTTATGTTGGCGGCCGGTCTGCTGGCCAAACGCGCAGTCGAGCGCGGCTTGAAACTGGCGCCGTTGGTGAAGGCATCGCTCGCGCCGGGTTCGCGTGTGGTGAGCGATTACCTCGACAAAACCGGCCTGCAACCGTACCTTGACCAGCTTGGTTTCAACCTCGTCGGCTACGGCTGCACGACCTGTATCGGTAACTCCGGCCCGCTCGATCCCGAGATTGAAAAGGCGATTCTCGACAACAATCTCATCGCTGCCTCGGTGCTCTCAGGCAACCGAAACTTCGAGGCGCGCATTCACCAAAACGTGCGCGGCAACTTCCTGATGTCCCCGCCGCTCGTGGTGGCGTTCGCGCTGGCCGGGCGGGTGAACATCGACTTGACGACCGAGCCGCTTGGCCAAGCGGAGGACGGCTCGGATGTGTTTTTGCGCGATCTTTGGCCAAGCTTGGACGAAGTGCGCGACCACATGCAGACGGCGCTCCAGCCGGAAGTGTTCCGTAAACTGTACAGCAACTTCGACGATCAAAACCCGAAGTGGAACGAGATTCCGTCGAGCGTCGGGCACGCCTACGAGTGGGACGAGGCGAGCACGTACATCCAGGAGCCGCCGTTCTTCGACGGCTTCGGGATGGAGGCCGGCGCGATCGCTGAGATTGCCGGGGCGCGGCCGCTGGGTGTGTTCGGCGACTCCGTGACGACGGACCACATTTCGCCGGCGGGTGCGATCAAGGCCGACTCGCCGGCGGGACGTTACCTCGTCGACAACGGCGTTGAGTTCAGGGACTTCAACAGCTACGGCTCGCGCCGGGGCAACGACCGCGTGATGACACGCGGTACGTTCGCCAACGTGCGCATCAAAAACCTGATGGTGCCCGGCAGCGAGGGCGGCGTGACGAAGCACCAACCAAGTGGCGAGCAGATGGATATTTACGCTGCCGCGGCCCGGTACCGGGAAGAGGGCACACCGCTTGTTGTCATCGGCGGCAAGGAGTACGGCACCGGCAGCTCGCGTGACTGGGCGGCCAAGGGGACGCGGCTGCTCGGCGTGCGCGCGGTGATCTGCGAGAGCTTCGAGCGCATTCATCGGTCGAACCTGATTGGCATGGCCGTGTTGCCGCTGCAGTTCCAACAGGGAACCGGTGTCGGCAGCCTGAACCTCGACGGCTCCGAGACATACGACGTGCTTGGCCTGGGCGACGACCTCAGGGCGCAGCAGAATCTGACGTTGCGGATCACCCGTGCGGATGGCTCAACCGAGGAAGTGCTGGTGCTTTGCCGGGTCGATACCGACATCGAGATCGAGTACTACCAGCACGGCGGCATCCTCTCCTACGTGCTGCGGCAATTAGTGGCCAACGGCTAACGGAGTCGCTGTTTTTTTGGCCTTTTCATTGTTTTGACTTGCCTTTTTTGCCTGTCCTGCAATTGATTCCGCCCCTGTTTATGAGCGAGTCGAGCGAACCAGATATCATGTACCACGGCGCCGAGTGGTTTGATCAAAACAAAGGCAAACTGCTTAACGGCGCGCTGACGGTCATCCTGGCTGTTGGCGCGTACCTGTGGTTCAAAAACAACCAGGCCTCCTCCCAGGCTGCCTCCGAGTCAGCGCTGTTTACCGTCCAGAATCTGGACTCGACAAATTTGGTGGAGTTCGCAGAGGCCTATGCGAGAGTGAGCACTGATCAGGCCGGCAAACCGGTTGCCGAGCGGGCGCTGATCCTGAGCGCCAAGACGTGGCTTGAGGCGGCGGATTACGACAAGGCACAGGCGGCATTTGAGAACTACCTTGGGAAACACGCGAACGGACACTGGGCGAATGAGGCCAAGCTTGGCCAGGCGATTTGTCAGGAGGCCAACGGCGACGAGGCGGCTGCGATCAGCACGTATCAAAGCCTGACCAACAGCGCCTCCGCAGTGATACAAAGCCGCGCGGCTGCGCTCCTCGAGGCGGCGCAAGCCAAGCTCGAGCCATTGGTGGCAAAACCAAAACCCGCGCCGGTTCCCAAGCCTGAAGCACTCAAGCCGGCAACTCCCGCTGCACCGCCGGCACCTGCCGCTCCGGACAACAAGTAACTCCTCCCGAATCGTGAATATTGCCATCATCGGTACCGGCTACGTCGGTTTGGTGACCGGCACCTGTTTCGCCGAGGTCGGCCACAGCGTCATCTGTGTTGATTGCGACGAGGCCAAGGTCAAGCTGTTGCAGGGCGGCGGCATCCCGATTTTCGAGCCGGGTCTAGAGGAGATGGTTAAAAAGAACGTGGCCGAGGGACGACTCAACTTCACCGCCAGCACGGCGGAGGGAGTGGAAAAATCAGACGTCATTTTTATCGCCGTGCCAACTCCGCCACTCGAGGACGGGGCGGTGGATCTGAGTTACATCGAGCGGGTGGCCCGTGACATTGCCAACGCGATGACCTCGTACAAGGTTGTCGTTGACAAGAGCACCGTGCCGGTCAAGACCGGCGAAAAAGTCGCCGAGACGATCAAGCGCTACTGCAAGGCGGATTGCGAATTTGATGTCATCAGCAACCCGGAATTCCTGCGAGAAGGCTTTGCGGTGGAAGACCTTATGAATCCGGACCGAATCGTGGTCGGCACGACCTCGGAAAAGCCCAAGGCGGCGATGCGGGAGATTTACGAGCCATTCAACGCACCGATTATTTTCACCGATATCAACTCGGCGGAGTTGATCAAGCACGCCGCCAACTCGTTTCTCGCAATGAAGATTTCGTACATCAACGCCGTGGCGGCAATCTGCGAGGCGACAGGCGCGAACGTCGAGGAAGTGGCAACCGGTATCGGGATGGACGAGCGCATCGGTCGCCGTTTCCTGAACGCGTCGCTTGGCTTTGGCGGCAGTTGCTTTCCGAAGGACCTGAGCGCGTTCATCCGCATCAGCGACGACCTTGGTTACGATTTTGGATTGCTCAAAAAAGTGCAGGAAATCAACGCCGAGCAGATGGATCGATTCCTGAAAAAAATCACAGACACGCTGTGGATTTTGAAGGACAAAACCATCGGCGTGCTGGGTTTGGCGTTCAAGCAGAACACGGACGACGTCCGCATGTCACCGGCGATCGAGGTTTGCCAGCGACTGCTGAAGGAGGGTGCAACGCTGCGGGTGCACGATCCCAAAGCAATGGAGAAAGCCAAGGAGTTGCTGCCGGCGGAGGGGGTCACGTATGTCGATGACATGGACAGCGTGGCCGAGGGCTGCGACGCGCTTGTGGTGGCGACGGAGTGGCCGGAGTTCAAGGAACTGAACTTGGCCAAGACGCGCGATGCCATGACGGCGCCGCTGCTGTTCGACGGCCGAAACCTGTTTGACCCGGCGGAGATGGAGCAACTTGGCTTCACCTACAAGAGCATTGGCCGCTAAGCCCATCGACGTCGCTGCCGGGCTGGTTTTCCATCAGCAAAAACTTCTTATTACTCAACGCTTGGAGGGCAGCCACCTGGCGGGCCTGTGGGAGTTCCCCGGCGGCAAACGCGAGCCGGGCGAGAGATTCGAGGATTGCCTCGCCCGCGAGCTTCGAGAGGAACTGGGCATCGAGGTTGCGCTGGGCAAACTGTTCGAGGAGGTCACCCATGAGTACCCCGAAAGAACCGTTCACCTGAAATTCTTTCTTTGCCGCTTGGCCAAGGGCGAGCCGCGGGCCACTGGCTGCGCCGCTTTCGAATGGGCCACGCGGGGCAGCTTGGCCAAGCGCAACTTCCCCCCGGCTGACGAACGCCTGCTCGGGCGCTTGGTTAACACCGAGCCACTCTGGCGGTAGCAATTCTGCCGGTTTTGGTACAATCCCTTAAGAATTGTGGCTTATTGTCGATAATCAACGCAGAGTGGTACGGCACCTTTCTTTTTTTGCCCTGATTCGAGCTTGTTTGCGCATTGCGTCACTTGTTCAGCAAATGATTTGATGGCGGAGTTTCCGGACATATTTGCCTGTGTTTCCTGTGATAAGGCGCTTTTTCTCGACGAGGATGAGCGAACTTTGGAGAAGTACCCTGCCCGTTCTGCCGTCATGAGCACACCCCGGGGATGTCCTGCAAGGGGAGGCGTCGGAGGAAGGAGCCGGCGCGGAAGTTGCAGAGGATGATGCGGTGGATGCAGCGCCGGCAGAGCCGCCGGAAACCGAGTCAGCCGCCGATGAAACGGTTGAAGAGACACCATCCATCGACGAGCCGGATGAAGAGGCGTTGTCGACTGACGAGCCAGTCGAGCCTGCACCCGAGGCATCCGACGAGGCAGCGGCAGACAGCGAAGAGGAACCGGTCGTCGAGGAGGCCGAGGTGGACGATGCGTCACCGGAGAATTTGGAACTGCCGGATGTGTTTGCCTGCTTGATCCGTATGCCCCCGGCTCTCTGGCCTATGACCTGAAATCCCACAGAGCCCGTGGGGCGAAACTCACCCATGATCAGGCCGGTGAATTTTACGAGCGTTTCTGGGAACAGTGGAAACAGTTCCATCTTGAAAAACAGTGGTCCGAGCTTGAGGGGGTTTCGTCCTACTACCACTTGGCCCGTTTCGACTCCACGAGTTCGGCCAAGGCGGATCATTAGCTTGTGGTTTGTCGCAGGTTTCGGTATGGCCAAGCGCTGATTTGTGGAAGGCCAAGCGTTCAAACTTCATTCACCCTTCGACCCCGCCGGGGATCAGCCCGAGGCCATCCAGCGACTGACTGCCGGATTGCTGGCCGGCGAAAAACACCAGACACTGCTCGGCGTCACCGGTTCCGGCAAGACGTTCACCGTGGCCAACGTCATCCGCAACCTCAACCGGCCGACGCTCATCATCTCCCACAACAAGACCCTGGCCGCGCAGTTGTACGCCGAATTCAAGGGGTTCTTCCCGGAAAATGCCGTCGAGTATTTCGTCAGCTACTTTGACTACTACCAGCCGGAAGCCTACATCCCGCAGACCGACACCTTCATCGAGAAGGACTCGAGCATCAACGACGAGATCGAGCGGCTCCGCCTGTCGGCAATGAGTTCGCTCCTCGCCCGTCGCGACGTGATCGTCGTCGCCAGCGTCTCGTGCATTTACGGTGTCGGCGAAAAAAGCGACTTCGAGGAAATGGTCATCCGGCTCGGCGTCGGCGAGGAGTTCGGGCGTCAGCGACTGCTGGCGCGGCTGGTCGAGATTCAGTATGAGCGCAACGACATCCAGTTCGAGCGCGGCCACTTTCGCGTGCGCGGCGACACGGTCGAGATTCGCCCGGCGGAAACCGAGGAGGGGATTCGCGTTGAGTTTTTTGGCGATGAGATCGACCGCATCAACCGGTTCGACCCGCTCACCGGCAACGCCCTCGAGCAGGTGCCGGGTGTCATCGTCTTTCCCGGCAAGCAGTTCATCACGCCGATGGAGAACATCAAGCGCGCCTCGGTCACCATCCGCGACGAGCTTACCCACCGTGTCGCCGAGTTGGAGAAACAGAAAAAACTGCTCGAGGCACAGCGGCTGCGGATGCGAACCGAGTACGACCTCGAGATGATGCTTGAGATGGGTTTCTGCTCCGGCATCGAGAATTACTCGCGCCACCTCAACGCCCGCCCGCCCGGCTCGCGCCCGAGTACGTTGGTCGACTTTTTCCCGAATGATTTCCTGCTGGTGATTGACGAGTCGCACGCCACCGTCCCACAGATCGGGGGGATGTTCGCCGGCGACCGTTCCCGCAAGACGGTCTTGGTGGAACACGGTTTTCGCCTGCCCAGTGCGCTGGATAATCGGCCGCTGAATTTCACCGAGTTCCAGTCGCTCCAAAACCAGACGCTGTACCTCAGCGCCACGCCTGCCCAGCGCGAGATCGAGTGGGCCAAGGGCCAAGTGGTCGAGCAGATCGTCCGGCCGACCGGGCTTATCGATCCGCGGATCACCCTCAAGCCGCTCAAGGGCCAGATCGACGACCTCATCGAGGAGGCCCGAAAGTGTGTGGACGAGGGCGAGCGCGTCCTGGTGACCACGCTGACCAAGCGCACCGCCGAGGAGTTGACCGACTACCTCGCCGACATCGGCGTCAAGGTCCGTTATCTGCACAGCGACATTGGCGCGATCGAGCGGGTGGAGATTTTGCGCGCGCTGCGCCACGGCGAGTTCGACGTGTTGGTTGGCATCAACCTGCTGCGCGAGGGGCTGGACATCCCCGAGGTGTCGCTGGTCGCCATCCTCGACGCCGACAAGGAGGGGTTCCTGCGTTCAACAACGAGCCTGGTGCAAACCGCCGGCCGCGCGGCGCGTCATCTCAACGGGCAGGTGATCCTTTATGCTGACACAAAAACACGGAGCATCCGCGAGTTCCTGCGCATCTCAGAGTACCGCCGAAAAAAGCAGATCGCCCACAACGAAAAGCACGGCATCACGCCGCGCAGCGTGAGCCGACCGATCGAGGAGCGCCTGGGCGACCGTTTCGGCGGGCGTCAGGTCAACGCGGCGACACTGCGCGAGTCAGCGGAGAACCTCGACGTCGTTGAGACCATTCGCGAACTGGAAAAGGAGATGATCGAGGCGGCCGAGAAGCTGGAGTTCGAAAAAGCCGCGCTGCTGCGCGACCAAGTCAGTGAACTCAAAAACCTCTCCGGCGACCCAGCGGAAAACGCCCCCAAGCCAGGCGTCGTCTCCTACCTCCCGAAAAAGAAAACCAGGCGCGATCGTTGATCCCAGCGCTTGGCCAAGCGCTAGGCTTTGGAATAAACCTCTGCGCCTTGCTCGGCGAACTCAGCGGACTTTTCGCGCATGCCTTCCTGTAGGGCTTCGTCCTCGGTGAGACCTTTCTCGGCGGCGTATTTTCGGACGTCCTCGGTGATTTTCATCGAGCAGAAGTTGGGGCCGCACATGCTGCAGAAGTGCGCGGTCTTGGCGCCGTCAGCCGGGAGGGTTTCGTCGTGGAATTCGCGCGAGCGTTCCGGGTCGAGGCCGAGGTTGAACTGGTCTTCCCAGCGGAACTCGAACCGCGCCTTGCTGAGCGCGTTGTCGCGGTACTGCGCGCCGGGGTGGCCCTTGGCCAGGTCGGCGGCGTGCGCGGCGATTTTGTACGTGATGACGCCTTCCTTCACGTCCTGTTTGTTCGGCAGGCCAAGGTGTTCCTTCGGCGTGACGTAGCAGAGCATCGCGCAGCCGTACCACCCGATCATCGCCGCGCCAATGCCGCTGGTGATGTGGTCGTAGCCGGGGGCGATGTCGGTGGTCAGCGGGCCAAGCGTGTAGAATGGCGCCTCGTCGCACCACTCGAGCTGCTTGGTCATGTTGTCGTGAATCATGTGCATCGGCACGTGGCCGGGACCTTCGTTCATCACCTGCACGCCTAGCTCCCACGCGCGCCGGGTCAGGTCGCCCTGTACCTTGAGTTCGGCAAACTGCGCTTCGTCGTTGGCGTCGGCGATGCAGCCGGGGCGCAGGCCGTCGCCGATGCTGAAGCTCACGTCGTAGTCGGCGCAGATTTTGCAGATGTCATCCCAGTGTGTGTAGAGGAAACTCTCGGTGTGATGCGCGAGGCACCACTTGGCCATGATTGAGCCGCCCCGGCTGACGATGCCAGTCAGGCGCTTGGCCGTCAGGGGCACGAAGCGCAGCAGTACGCCGGCGTGAATGGTGAAGTAGTCCACCCCCTGCTCGGCCTGCTCGATGAGTGTGTCGCGGTAAATCTCCCAAGTCAGTTCCTCGGCTTTGCCGTCCACTTTTTCGAGCGCCTGATAAATCGGCACGGTGCCGATCGGGACGGGGGAGTTGCGGATGATCCACTCGCGGGTGGCATGGATGTTTTTGCCGGTGGAAAGATCCATCACATTGTCGGCGCCCCACTTGGTGGCCCAGCGCATTTTCTCGACCTCCTCCTCGATGCTCGAGGCGACGGCGGAGTTGCCGATGTTGGCGTTGATTTTGACGAGGAAGTTGCGGCCGATGATCATCGGCTCGGCTTCCGGGTGGTTGATGTTGGAGGGGATGATCGCCCGGCCACGGGCCACCTCGTCGCGGACGAACTCCGGCGTGATCTCATCGGGGATGTTCGCGCCCCACGGGTTGCCGGGATGTTGGTGGGCCAGCGAGTCGGTTGGCGCCTGGCCAAGCGCCTGGGCTTCTTCACGCAGCTTGGCCAGGCCCATGTTTTCGCGGATGGCGATGAATTCCATCTCCGGCGTGATGACGCCCTGCCGCGCGTACCAAAGCTGGGTGACCGGATGCCCGGCGGAGGCGCGGAGCGGCTTGCGCCTGAGCCCCGGAAACTCGGTTAGTCGGTTGCCCTTTTCGCGCTGGGTGGCGTGTTCGGCGTGGACGTTCGAGAGGTAGCCGTCGTCGAGTGGCTTGGCCGCGCGGCCGTTGTAATCCTCGACATCGCCGCGGTCGCGGATCCACTTCTCGCGCAGGGCAGGGAGGCCGTTGGTCAGGTCGCCGTCGATGTCGGGATCGCCCCACGGGCCGCTCGTGTCGTACACGCGCACCGGTGCGTTTTCCTCGACGTCGCCGCTGAGCGACTGGGTGGGGCTTTGGGAAATCTCGCGGCACGGCACGCGAACGTCGGGGTGGATTGTGCCGTTCATGTAAACCCGTTTTGAGTTGGGCAACTGGTCCTGGCTTGACGGCTCGAAGGAATCGGTTGATGCGATCATTTTTCTAGGCGCGAACAGGAACAACTCCCCGTTCACTTGGGGGTAAAGTCTGCCCAGATTGGGGCACTGTCAAGAAACTACCAGCTTGGCTTTTCCGGCAGGCAGGCGTCGAACTCGGCGAAGAGCTTTGCCTCGTAGTCGCCGGCAAACGAACCCGCGAAAAAACGGTCGAGCGCCTCGCCTTGCAGGCGTTCCCACGACGCCTCCTCGCGGCCGGGCAATACCGGGTAAAACAGCACGCCGTTGCCCTTGGCCGCCTTGTGGTCGCCCGGCGCGTCGCCGATCATGAGCACTTTTTCGGCCGGATACCTGCCGGCAGCGGCAAACTGGAGGTGCTCGGTCTTGGTGCCTATTTCCTGCCCGGCGATGACCTTGACGAAGCGGGCGATGTCGTGCTCGGCCCACTCGCGTTCGAGGGCGTCGCCCGGCGTCTGCGAGATGACCATCATGTCCGCCTGGTCAAGCGCTTGGCCAAGGCTTTCGCGCACGAGCGGAAACGGCGGCACACCGTGGACGATGTCGGCAATCTGCGTGTTGACGGCGTCCGACCAAACCTTGATCTGGGCCAGGCCGTCGTTGCCTCCCTCGACCTCGGCGGCGAGTGTGGCGTTGCCGAGCTTGGTTTCGCGCGCGATCCACTCACCGAGCGCCGGGTAGCTGGGCACGCTGGCGTTGCGGGCCTGCACCTCGGGGCGTTCGCGAAGCAGATCAAGCGCACGCACGAGGGCGGGGAAGCGGTTGACGCCCCGGGTCTTCGAGTAAAGGTTCACGAACTCCCAAACCTGCCGGGCGTACTTGCTGACCGCCTGCAGGCCGTGGTGCTTCACGAACATCGGCGCGAAGCATTCCTTCTGCTTGATTTCCATCGAGTCGAACACGCAGCCGTCGGAGTCGATGCCGATGAAGAAATCGTGTTTTGGCTGGAAGTCGCGGAGGACTTGTGCGGGATCGCTCACGCTCAGGCGTCGTAGGTGGTGGAGGACGCGTCGCCGCCGCGGCCGGTCCAGTTCGTGTGATAAAACTCGCCGCGCTCACGGTCGATCCGCTCGTAGGTGTGTGCGCCGAAATAGTCGCGCTGCGCCTGCAACAGGTTGGCCGGGAGGGTCTCGCTGCGGAAGGCGTCGAAGAAGCTGAGTGCGGTCGAGAAGGCCGGGGCCGGGATGCCCTTCTTGGCGGCAGTGGCCACGACGTTGCGCCAGCGGCGTTGGCTCTTGCGGATCTCGCGCTTGATGTGCGGGTCGAGCAGCAGGTTTGGCAGCCGCGTGCGCTTGTCGAACGCCTCCTTGATTTTGCCGAGGATC
>QOAX01000307.1 GCA_003972865.1 Verrucomicrobiota bacterium
TTACCTGTGTCGGGCCGAGAGAATATTTTTCTGTTGATAATAGTCGAGCTAAATTCTGGTTTGCCGCCTTCGAATGGCGATATGTGAACAAAAAACAGGTCTCGAATGTTGTCATTATCCGGCAGTTCCTGCTGGGTGAGGCAGTGAAATGAGCCGAGGCACCAGATCAGGCCGGTTGAGTCGAGACCGATGACCGGCCGGTCGGGGAAGCATTCGCGCAGGATACCCAGTGCGCGCTCGTCGTTGTCGTCGCGATAGGTCGGGACAATGCTGCCGACCTTGGCCAACCAAGCCAAGTGGCAGCGTGCGGCTCCCACTCGCCCGGCATCCGCCAGCCGAGTTTGGCCGGGGCGGCAGGAGTGTTGCTCGAGTCGGGGGTGCCAAGTCAGGGCAGTGGTTTCCCGGCAGCGGCGGCCATCAATCGATACCACTCCTCGCGAGACAACAGCAGGTCAGCCGCTTTTGTGGCATCGCGAATGTGCTCGGGGTTGGTGCTTCCGATGATCGGCACAATCCCGGCCGGGTGGCGCAACAGCCAGGCGAGCGCGACGGCGGTCGGGCTGCATTCCTCCTGGCGTGCCGCGGTTTGCAGCGCGTCGCGCAGCGCCTGTTCCTGGGAATGGTTGGGGTTGCGAAGCGAGATCGGGTATGAGCTGCCGAGCTTGCCCTGGGCCAGCGGGCTCCAGGCCAGAGGCGTGATGTTGTTTCGCCGGTAGTGGTTGAGCGACCCGTCATTAAGCGCATCGTGGTTGATGAGGCTGATCTCGATCTGGTTGCAGACCAGCTTCATCGGGCAGGACGACTGCAGATGGTCAAGCTGGTCCACGGTAAAATTGCTCACGCCGAACTCGCGCGCCTTGCCCCCTTTTTTGAGTTCCTCAAAGGCCGAGGCAATTTCCTGCGGATCCATCAGGTAATCGGGGCGGTGGAGCTGATACAGGTCGATGCAGTCAACCCCCATGCGCCTGAGAGATGCCTCGCAGGAGCGCAGGATATGCTCACGGGAAAGATCGTAGCGGTAGGGCGCCTCGTTCTCCGGATCACTCTTTTTGCGGATGCCGCACTTGGTTGTGATGATGATGTTGTCGCGCATCCCCGGGACTTCCTTGAGCGTGCGACCGAACACCTCCTCAACGAGTCCGTCGCTGTAAATGTCAGCCAGGTCAAACAGCGTGTAGCCAACCTCGTAGGCGGCTGCGATGGCCTCCCTCCCCTTTTTTTCATGCTTGTCGTCGATGGGCGGATGGTTGATCACACCCGTCACGCGCCAGCAGCCATAGGCCAGGCGGCTGCATTCCAAACCGGACTCTCCCAGGGTGATCGTTTTCATGGGGACTTGGCTGCAAGCTAGCACATTCGCCCTGGCCAAGCCAAAAAAAACTGCCCGGCGCTTGGCCAAGCGGATGAGGTAAAAAATAGGCTGGATTAATTCAGGTAACCGCGCGGGTCAGCGACATGGCCGGCGAGGGCGCTGGCGGCGACGGTAACCGGGCTGGCGAGGTAGATTTCGCTTTCCTTGCTGCCCATGCGGCCGGGGAAGTTGCGGTTGGTCGCGCTGATGCACTTTAGGCCGCCCTCGTTCATGCGGCCGAAGGTATCCACCGGGCCGCCGAGACAGGCCGAGCAACCGGCGTTCTCAGTCATGCGCACACCGGCGTCGGTAAGGATGCTCCAGACACTCTTGCCGTCCCACTCGGTGGTTTGCAGGTCGTTGACAATCTCCGGTGTGGCCGGCACGCCGAAGGTGTCGATCCGCACCTCCTGTCCGCGCACCACCTCTGCAAATGCGAGGAAGTCGCTCGTCTTGCCGCCGGTGCAGGAGCCGATGTAGGCGCGGTCGAGCTTCATGTCGGTCATCTCGCGGGCGAGCTTGCGCTGGCCCGGATCAGGGTGGCAGGCCACGGTTGGCTCCAGTTGGCTCAAGTTGATCGTGGTGTCGTAAACGAACGTTTCATTTTCATCGCGCTCGACCGGCTCGTAGTCGCTCTTTGTGCCGTTGAGCTTGGTTCGCTCGTTGACCATTGCGCCGGTCTTTTCGTCGTACTCAAAAATTCCATTTTTGCCGCCGGCCTCGATCGCCATGTTGGCCACGGTCATGCGGTCGTCCATCGACAGGCCGGAGGCGCCCGAGCCGTCGAACTGCATCGCGCGGTAGGTCGCCCCGTCGAAGCCGATCTCGCCGATCGCGTGCAGGATGATGTCCTTGGCCATGACGCCCGGTTGCAGTTCGCCCTCGAGGCGGAAGTGCATCGTCTCCGGCACCTTGATCAACAGATTGCCAGTGCCCATCACGAAGCCGGCGTCGGTGTTGCCGATGCCGGTAGCGAATTGGTTGAACGCGCCGGCCATGCAGGTGTGCGAGTCGGTGCCGAACAGAATCTCGCCGGGACGCAGATGCCCCTTCTGTGGCAGGGCCGTGTGGCAGACGCCGGCGTAACGCGAGCCGTACTGGCGCTTGAGCAGCCCCTGCGATGCGTCGAACTTCCACTTGCCGTCCTCGTCATCGATCACGTCGTAGAAATACTGAAGCCCCTGTGCCTTGGCGAACTCGCGCAGGATGTCGACGTTCCGGTTGGATAGCGAGTCGGAGGTGAAAATGTAGTGGTCGGGAATGATCACGATCTTATTGCCGTCCCACACCTTGGCGTCCTCGCCGAACTCGCGCTTGAACACCCCAATCGTACCGGGGCCGCAGACGTCGTGGGTCATCAATATGTCGGCTTTCACCCACACATTGTCACCGGCCGTTACCTCGGTCTTGCCCGCTGCCCGGGCTAATATTTTCTCAGTCAGCGTCATCGCAGCCGGAACAATGTATCGGCGAACCGTCTCTCACGCAACCGCGGATTAGTACGCTTGGCCAAGTGCTAGGTTTAAGTGTGACAACCGGCGACGACATCGTTGCTTTTCAATTTGGGCGAGAAGGGCTCAAGTGACATCGGCACGTCATGGTCGAGGTGTTCGCGGCAGATGGTGAAGAATTCGGCCTTGGTTTGCGCACGGCGGATGTCGTGCAAAAACCGTCCGTCTGCATCCACGCCCAAGCCGAAGTAATTCATGTATTTCTTCATTTTTTGCACTTGGCTTTTTTCGATGAAATTCGGCGGCGTAGTCATCTCAAACAAGTCGGTGACGTAGTCGAGGACGTCGCGGCCACTTGGCAGCGTGAGACCTTCGCCGCGCAGGTGCTGGCGTATCTGCGTGAAAAGCCACGGATTGCGGATAACCCCGCGCCCGATCATCAGGCCGTGTGCGCCAGTCTCGCGCAACACCGACTCTGCCTTGGCCGCGGAGTAAACATTGCCGTTGGCCAAGACCGGGCAGCCGAGCGACTCGACCGCGCGGGCGATAAAGTCGTAATGCACGGCGCTGCGATACATCTCCTTCACCGTGCGCCCGTGGACGGTGAGCAGATCGAGATTGTGCCGCGCGAAGATCGGCAACAACTCGTCGAACACTTGCGCGTCGTCAAACCCAAGGCGCGTCTTGACGGTGAACCGCGTTTCCACCGCGTCACGCAGCGCGCCGAGGATGCGGTCGACCCGTTCCGGTTCCCGCAGCAAACCGCCGCCGGCGTGTTTCTTGTAAACGATCGGAGCAGGGCAACCGAAGTTCAGGTCCACGCCCGCGATGGGGTACTGCTGCAACTCGCGCGCGGTTCGCACGAGGTCCGGAATACTGTTGCCGATCATCTGCGCGACAACCGGCCGGCCGGTGGGATTTTCAGTGATCGATCGCAGGATCGGCTTTTCCAGTCGCGAGTCGGCGTGCACTCGAAAGTATTCCGTGAAGTACACATCCGCTCCGCCCCGCCCGGCGATCACCCGCCAAAACGGCAGGTCGGTGACATCCTGCATCGGCGCGAGTGCGAGCATAGGCTCGTCCCGTTGCAGCAGGGTATCAAACTGGCCGGCCTGTTCGGAGTGCATCATCGGCGCGCGGTTTTTCTCCCGCTTGGCCAGGCGAATAGCAATCCCAAAACGCGTCCGGCTTGCCTTGGCCAAGCGAATGTGCCGACAATGCGCGCCGAAGCCATGCGTTACTTGAATCACCCCCAAACGGGCCAGGCCGGCATCACGCACCGGCGCTTGGCCAAGCGTCTGGCCCTGCTGCTGCTTTTTCCAGTCATGGCCAATTCACAAATGACGGGTGCCGGTTACGACCGGCCGTACGGCGATCCCAAGCTCAGCCGCTCGGTGGTGATGGCGCCCAGCGGCATGGTCGCCACGAGCCACACACTTGCTGCGCAGGCCGGGGTCGAGGTGCTCAAGCGAGGCGGCAATGCCATCGACGCCGCGATCGCAGCCAACGCCACCCTCGGCGTGGTGGAGCCGATGAGCTGCGGCATCGGCGGCGATCTGTTTGCCATCGTGTGGGACGCCAAGTCGCGGAAGCTTTACGGCCTGAACGCCAGCGGCCGGTCGCCGCTTGGCATTTCGCGCAAGCTCATCCGCGAGCGCGGGCACGACCGCATCCCGCTCAAGGGGCCGCTCAGTTGGTCGGTGCCGGGCTGCGTCTCCGGCTGGCAGGCGTTGCACGATCGTTTCGGCAAACTGCCGCTGGCGAAGTCGCTCGCGCCGGCGATTCGCTACGCGAGGGACGGCTTTCCGGTGACGCAAATCATCGCCGGCTATTGGAAATCCGGAGAAGCGATTCTCAGCGAAACGCCGACTGCCAGCCGGGCATTTCTCAAAAACGGCAAGGCGCCGAGGGAAGGCGAGCGCATGACGAATCGCGACTTGGCCAAGGTCTATCGTGCCATCGGCAAGGAAGGGGCGAAGGCATTTTACGAGGGCTGGATTGCCGAGGAGATCGCGCGCTACAGCGAATCGGTTGGCGGCCTGGTCACGCTGCGTGACCTGAAGCAGCACACCGCCGACTGGGTTGAGCCGGTCAGCGTCAGCTATCGAGGCTACGATGTTTGGGAACTGCCGCCGAACGGCCAGGGCATCGCCGCGCTGCAGATTCTCAACGTCCTTGAGCAACACGACATCGCCGGTATGGGCCACAACTCGGCCGATTTCATTCACCTATACACCGAGGCCAAGAAACTGGCGTTTGCCGACCGGGCCAAGTTTTACGCCGACCCGCAGGTGGAGAAAAACCTGCCGATCGCCGAGATGATCTCCAAGCCGTACGCCAAGCGGCAGGCCAAGCGCATCGACATGGCCAAGGCGGCGTTGCGCGTGCCGGCTGGCGATCCGCGCCTGGCCAAGGGCGACACGATTTACCTGACCGCCGTGGACAAGGAGCGCAATGTCGTCTCGCTGATCCAGAGCAACTATTACGGATTCGGCTCCGGCCACGTGCCGGGCAACCTTGGGTTTGCGATGCAAAATCGCGGGACGCTGTTTGCCATGGACGAAAACCACCACAACCGGCTCGAGCCGAACAAGAGGCCGTTCCACACGATCATCCCGGCGATGGTCACCAGGGACGGCAAGCCGTTTTTGTCGTTCGGCGTAATGGGCGGCGATATGCAGCCGCAGGGCCACGCGCAGGTGCTCGTCAACATCATCGACCACGGGATGAACGTGCAGGAGGCCTCTGATGCCGGACGCGTCCGGCACGACGGCTCCGACACGCCCACCGGCGACATCATGTCCGACGGTGGCCGGCTGATCGTCGAGAGCGGCGTGAGCGATGAAGCCGTGAAGGAATTAAAAAAACGTGGGCACAACGTTACCCGCGGCGGTGCCGGTGGCGGCTATCAGGCGATCCGGATCGATTACGAGACCGGCCTGCTCCATGGCGGCTCAGAAGCGCGAAAGGACGGCGCGGCGATTGGCTATTGAGCCGGTCGATAGTACGCTCGGCTCAGCATGAGTGCGCGTGAGAAAATCGTTCCGCTGGAGCAACTACCCGCTTGGCGGGAGGCGTTGCGGGAAGCCGGTCGGCGGCTGGTCGTGACCAACGGCTGCTTTGATTTACTGCACGCCGGCCATGTCACTTACCTCGAGCAGGCGGCGGCGCTGGGCGATGTGCTTTTGATCGGCTGCAACGGCGACGAGTCGGTGCGGCAACTGAAAGGTGAAGGCCGTCCCTTGAATCAAGAAGAGGATCGGGCGTTGGTGTTGGCGGCTCTGGAGTCGGTCGGTGCAGTGACGGTTTTTCCGGAGAAGCGCGCCGAAAATTTTCTGCGTCTGGCCAAGCCGGACGTTTACATCAAGGGCGGCGACTACACGCCGGAGACGCTGGACGCTGACGAGCGTGCTGCGGTGGAGTCCGGCGGCGGCGAGGTCGTGATCATCCCGTTCGTCCCCGGTAAATCGACCACGTCGATCATCGAGCGAATGAACGAGTAGCGCGAGAATTCAATGCCCGGTAGTTTATGGAAATCGACGGCATGGTTGGCATGCTGTTTTGCCTGGCTTTCGCTTGGCCAAGCGCGGCCGTTGACGGCGCCGTTTGACGAGCCGCCGGGATGGGCGAGGGAGGCGATCTGGTACCAGATTTTCGTTGAACGATTTCGGAATGGCGATCCCTCCAATGATCCCAAGCCGGCGTTCATGCAGGGGGCTTATCCCGGTTATGTGTCGGCCAACTGGAAGGTGACGCCGTGGAATCAGGACTGGTATGAGCAGGAGGATTGGGCTAAGGCCGAGGCGGGGCACTTTCACAAGCTGGCTGCGGCCCGACGGTTCGGCGGCGACCTGCAGGGAGTGCTCGACAAGCTGGATTACCTGCAGGGCCTGGGTATCACTGCCATTTACTTCAACCCGCTCAACGATTCGCCGTCGCTCCACAAATACGACGCGCGCAACTATCGCCACATTGATCGCACCTTCGGCCCGGATCCGGTCGGTGATTCGGCGATCATTAATGCGGAGGATCCGGTTGACCCGGAGACATGGCGCTGGACTGCAGCCGACCGCCTATTTCTCAAGATCATCCGCGAAGTACATCGTCGAAACATGCGTCTCATCATGGATTACTCCTGGAACCACACCGGCATCACTTTTTGGGCATGGGAGGATCTGAAGAAAAACCAGAGTAAGAGCCGGTTCCGTGACTGGTACGATATCACTTCGTTCGATGACCCCGCGACGCCGGAGGATGAGTTTAGCTACGAGGGCTGGCTTGGCGTCAAGACACTGCCGGAACTGAAGAAAGTAAACGCGGTGGGCAAACGCAAAGGCTACGCGTTCGAGGGTGACCTGCAACCGGAGGTGAAGGCGCATGTCTTCAACGTCACCCGCCGGTGGCTGGATCCCAACGTCGACGGCGACCCGTGTGATGGCGTGGACGGCTTCCGGCTCGATGTCGCCTCGCATGTGCCGCTTGGGTTCTGGCGTGACTACCGGAAGTTCGTCCGCGGGATCAACCCCGGGGCACTGCTCCTCGGCGAGGCGTGGTGGACAAAATGGCCGGATCAACTGATGGATCCGCGACCGTTCCTGCGCGGCGACGTTTTCGACTCGGTGATGCACTACCAGTGGTACAAGCCGGCCCGCCAATTCTTCGCGCAGGCCAACGGTGGCCTCAAGCCCAGCGGGTTCGTCGCCGAGATGAACCGGGTGTATGCAGCCTACGATCAGCCTTTAACTCAAAACCTAATGAACCTGGTGGCCAGCCACGACAGCCCGCGATTCGCCACGTCGTTCCAAAACAAGCAACAGTACAAATACAGGATGGGCGCTCGCGGCAACCCGGAACTGGACCTTGGCCCGCCGAATGAAACCACAATGCGCGAAATGCGAATGATGTTGATGCACCAGTTCACGTTCATCAGCGCTCCGCACATTTGGAATGGGGATGAGCGCGGCATGTGGGGGGGCGACGATCCGGACTGCCGCAAGCCGATCATTTGGGAGGACATCGACCATCGCCCGCAGGTTTTTGGGTCGAACGGCAAACAAGCCAAGCCGACCGCCGTGAAACCAAATCTGGAATTGCTGGACTATTACCGAACCTTGATTGCCCTGCGAAAACAACGACGGGAGTTGGTCGGCGGCGAACTGGAGTTCATCCTGGCCAACGACAACGACATGATCCTGGCTTACCGCCGCAAACTTGAAGGCAGGGAAACGATCATTGCGTTCAATCTCTCGGGGCAGGTGAAGGAAGTCAGGTTGAATGAAGTGAGCCGCCTGAAGACTAAGATCCTTGGGGAATCCAATCCCGGCAGCGTGGCCGATCTCCAACAAGACGGACGGGCAATCCAATTCGAGCTGGCTCCCGGTTCGGGAGTCGTGCTTGGAACCGAATAGTGGACAGGATTACTTCGCCTCCTTGTTATCCGATTCCTCGGGCTGCAAATTCCCCTTTTTGAAGACGTACAGCAGGTTGGGCTCGCTGACGATGTAAAGGGTGCCGCGCTTGTCGAGCGCGACACCCTCGGCCTTGAAGATGGTTCGGCTGAGGCCGGCCTTGCCGCCTCGAAGCAGCAGGCGGCTGGTCTCGATGCCGTACTTGTTGGCCTCGACGACGCAGGCCGACTCGTGGCTGAGAATGAGCAGCCGCTCGTTCTTGGCGTCATAGTGCAGGCCGGAGATATCGCGCAGGCCGCGACCGGCGAGGCTCATGAGAATGGCTGTCGGCGGGGTGTTGGATTCCGGCTTGGGCGGGATGATTTTGAAGACGGCCGGGGAGCGTTTTTCGCGGGCGACAAAAAAGCGCTTGGCCAAGGGGTCGTACGCAATGCCCTCGAGGCCGTTGGTGGCGTTGACCTTGATGTTGGGCTTGAGCTTCTTCGCTTTTTTCCAGCTCACGCCGCCGTCCTTGGGCTCGAGCTCGATGAGCACGATGTTGCCGTGCGCCTCCTCGACCACGGCAAAACGGTTTTCACCAAGCCACACAATGCCCTCGGTGTCCTCAAACTTGTTGAGGTTGATTTTGCGTTTGAGGGAGCCGTCGAGCCCAAGCTCGATGACTCGCTGCGGCGCGTCGAGCACGACGAACAGGCTGTCGCGCCCGGCGTGGTAAGTGAGGCCGGAGGCATTCTGGCTGACGCCCCCGATGACCACCGGCCCCTTGGCCAGGGTGTACTGGTCGAGGCGCGGCGGCAGCTCCGCTTGGCCAAGCGCTTGGCCAAGTATCAAGCTGACTATTATGAGTGATTCTCTCATCCGATGTCTCGCGGCGGGGCAAACTACACCCGCACCGCTGCTGTGTCACCCGCGCCGTTTTTTGTTTGCATCGGTTGCCGTTTCGGCATCGACTGCCCGCCGTTCAACCGAACCTCAGTAAACCCCATGCAACCGATTGATTATCTTGTTTTGCTTCTGTATTTCGCCGGGATGGCGGGCGTTGGTTTTTGGCTGATGCGCGGCCAGAAAAAGCAGGAGGATTTTTTCATGGCCGGCCGCAGTTTCGGCAAGTTGATGCAGACGTTTGCGGCGTTCGGCGCCGGCACCGGCTCGGCCGATCCGGTGAACACGGCGCGCGGCACGTTCCACAACGGCATGAGCGGCATGTGGAACGTGATGTATTGGCTGTTCGTCACGCCGGTGTACTGGATCAGCGCGGTGTGGTACCGGCGCATGCGCAGCCTGACGCTCGGCGACTGGTTCGTGGAGCGGTACGAGTCGAAGTCCATCGGCGTGGCTTACGCGCTGTTCGGCTGTTTTTTCTACATGACTTACGGTGCGATGATGTTCACCGCGATCGGCAAGGTGGCCGGGCCGCTCTTGGGGGAAACGTTGTTTGGGATGCCGCTGCAATACACGCTGCTGCCGTTTGTCGCGGTGATCGTCATCACTTACGGGCTGCTCGGGGGCATCGCGGCGGCGTACTGGACGGATCTTATTCAAGGCATTTGCATCATCGTGCTTTCGGTGTTGCTGATCCCGTTTGGGCTCTCGGCGGTGGTGGATAAATTTGGCAGTGACGGCGACGGGCTGATGGATGCCTTTCGCCTCATGCACGAGCAGCTCGGCGACGATAAATTCACCATCATCGGCGGCAGCACGGCGAGCGAGTTTCCGCTGTACGCCATCGTGGCGATTGTGATCATCAACATGATTGGCATCGTGCTGACGCCGCATTTCATCGTCACTGGCGGCGGCACGGCCAAGAGCGAATGGGACGCCCGCGTGGGGCTGGTCACGGGCAATTTCATCAAGCGATTCTGCACGATCGGCTGGGTGATCACTGCGTTGATCGTGCTCACGCTGTACGGCAGCGACGCGACCCTGATGGCGGACGCCGACCAAGCCTGGGGCGTGGCGACGCTCAAGCTGCTTGGGCCGCTGAACATCGGCTTGGTGGGCCTGATGGTCGCCTGTCTGCTGGCCGCGCTGATGAGCACGGTGGATTGTTTCATGA
Source organism: Verrucomicrobiota bacterium (assembly GCA_003972865.1). GTDB lineage: Bacteria > Verrucomicrobiota > Verrucomicrobiia > Limisphaerales > UBA1096 > UBA1096. The sequence continues at coordinate 10,267 of QOAX01000307.1, forward strand.
TTGTCTGTGCCGCGCTGGTGGTGCGAAACATTTACCATCCGTACATCAAGCCGGACGCCACCGAGGCTGAGAGCCTTCGGCTGGCCCGCATCGTTGGCGCGTTGGTCGTCGCCGGATCGGTGGCGCTCTCGCTGACCATTTACGACATGTTCGCCAACCTGCAATTGACATGGATCGTGCCGATGCTTTTCGCCGCCGTGTTTTGGGTGGGGATGTATTGGCGGCGCGCGACGACCAGCGCCGCGTGGATCACGTTCACCTTTTGCCTGCTGTTTTTCCTCGTGCTGCCCATCGCCGTGCCCAAGCTCAGCCCCGGCTTGGCCAACAGCCCGGCGTACACACGCACGAGCCACATCATCAAGAGCACCATCACCCGAACCGCCACGCCGCTGGACGTCTCGCGCGGCCAGGCGAGTGTCGCCGGCGAGCCGATGACAGAGACCAAGCAGCGCGGCGGCGTGGCCCTCTTTTGGACCGGCAGCGTCAAGCCGGTCGGCGACGAGAAACTCAAAGAGATCGAGCGCCGAAAAGTGCCGGGCGGCGAGGAGGTGGTTTACGAGTACGACTGCGAACTGAAGGGCAGCGGCCGGTTGCGACTGGACATGCTCATTATCGACAAGTTTGGCCTCAACCTGGTCTCGATGGACAAGGCGGCCATCAAAACACTCGATCTGCCGTTCGCCACGGTGGTGCCGTTCATCGTGATGATCCTCGCCAGCTTGGTCACCAAACCAAACAGCAAGGAGGCGCTCGACCGGCTGTACGTGAAAATGAAAACACCGGTCGATCCCGACCCGGCCGGCGACCGGGCGGCAATGGAGAAGAGCTACGCGCAGCCGGACCGGTTCGACGAACGCAAGCTTTTCCCCGGCAGTTCGCTGGAGTTTCAGCGGCCAACGGCGCAGGACTTCTGGGGGTTCGTCGTCTGCTTCGCCATTTGCTTCGGTGTCATCGGGCTGGCGATTTTGATCTCCCGCATCGGCACCTGACCGCTTGGCCAAGCGCTTGG
>QOAX01000308.1 GCA_003972865.1 Verrucomicrobiota bacterium
GTCAGGCTGCCAAGGACACCATCTGGCTCTTCAACGACAATGACGGCGAGAACGGCGAGGCTTACGTGGGCAGCATCGCCATTTATGACCGTAAACTCACTGCTGATGAGGCAAGAGCCCTTGGAAGTGCCGGTTCGGTTGGCGTACCCACCGCTCTGCCCGAGCCAAAACCGATTCGGGGTTTATGGAGTTTTGATAATGGAGACCTGAGTGCCAGCATTGGCAGTTCACTCGAATATTTGGATGGGCCTGATGGAGCCACGGCAGGAGCCACCGAGTTTGGCACCACCGATTCCTTTGGGCTGCCCGGAATACAGGGTGAGTCTGCCTCGGTCATGAAGGTGGGATATGTGGGCGCAAACGCGAATTTTGGCTATCTCATGAAGCACGGAATCGCCCCCAACGGAGGAGGCAACCGGCTCAATCAGTACACCTTAATCTACGACGTCTACTTTACCGGGGGCGGCAATGGCTGGCCCTCGCTGGCCAACCTCGACACCGCGGGTGACGGGGATGTGTTCTGGCGGCGCGGCGACGGCGGCCTTGGCCAGGGCGGAGGCGGATATGAACCGGTGGATGCCAACGTGAAGGTCAACGCCAATACCTGGCATCGGGTGGTTCTGGCCTTTGATCTGGCCAATGGTCTTTACGAGAAGTACGTGGATGGTGTTTATCATTCCAAGCAGAACAACGGGGGGCTTGATGGACGTCAGGCTGCCAAGGATACCATCTGGCTCTTCAACGACAATGACGGCGAGAACGGCGAGGCCTACGTGGGCAGTGTCGCCGTCTACGACCGCAAACTCAGTGCTGATGAGGCAACAATCCTTGGTTCGGCAAAAGCATCAGGAATTCCTGAGAGCCTTGAATTTGTTCCGGAAGTCCTAGACTTATTCTTTTACCAATATGCAGAGGGAAGCAGTTACAATAAGCTCCTAGAAATACGTAATCCCACTGATTTAGAGGTAGATTTGTCAAGTTATGCATTTCCCAACCAAAACAATGGAGCCGATTCTGCAGAAAGTTTTGATTACTGGAATAGCTTCCCAGAGGGGGCAAAGATAGCTCCGGGGGGGAATTACATAATTGCCCATCCAGATGCTGATCCATCAATCGTGGCGGTCGCTGATCATTTCCACAAATATCTCAGCAACGGTGACGATGCCTATGCCTTGGTAAAAGGAACAAAGGAAAGTTATGAAGTAATTGATGTTATCGGCGACATTGCCGGAGACGATCCGGGAAGCGGTTGGAGTGTTGCAGGAGTATCAAACGCAACCAAGGATCATACATTAATCAGAAAGGACTTTATTAATCGGGGAAATACCGATTGGGCGGCATCAGCGGGAACAAACCCTGAAGATTCAGAGTGGGTAATCCTGGATAAAGATGTATGGGACGGAATCGAAAGTATCCCTACAATATCCGTTACCAGACAAGCAGATGGGGCAATAAGGATTGAGTTCGAGGGCAAACTTCAATCCTCGGCCAACACCACCGGCCCTTGGAAGGACATTGATGGCAACAGCCCGACGTCGATCACTGCCGACGAGGCACGCCAGTTTTACCGAGCCCGGAATTAATCCGCCAAGCGATCGAGCAGCCTCGCCGCATCGGTCTCCATGAAAAACAGGTCGCGATGGTCTGAATGCAGGAAACCGTCGCGTTGCATCGTTGTAAAAATGCGCTCGATGCCGTCGTAGAAGCCGCCGACGTTGAGCAGCGCAATCGGCTTGTCGTGGTAGTCAAGCTGCCGCCACGTCACCGCCTCGAAGAATTCCTCCATCGTGCCGATGCCACCGGGCAGCGCGATGTAGGCGTCGCACAACTCATGCATCTTCTCCTTCCGCTCGTGCATGGTGGCCACCACGTGCAGCTTGGCCAGTCCCTGATGCGCCAACTCCCGATCGACAAGTTTCTGCGGAATCACCCCAACCGCCCGGCCACCTTCGGCCAAGACCGCATCGGCCAGGACACCCATCAGGCCGATGTTGCCCGCGCCGTAAACCAAGCCCAGCCCCCGACTGGCCATCGCCTGGCCAAGCGCACGGGTCGTCTCGGCGTACACGGGGTCATTCCCCGCCGAGGCGCCACAATAAACGCAGATGTTTCTGACTGTTCCCACACCGCTTGGCCAAGCGCAGGTTACGGCTTCGCGTTCAGGCCGGTGCGCTTGGCCCAGGTGCTCCAGTCTCCAGCCAGGCGCTTGGCCTGAGCCGGATGAGTCGCCGCCAAGTCGGTGGTCTCCGTGCGGTCGGCTTCCAGGTCGAACAGGGACCACTTTTTGTCGAGCTTGTCCCAGACGACCTTCCACTTGCCCTCGCGCAGCGCACGGTTGCCGGACCACTCCCATGCGATCTGATCGTGACCCTTGCGCGTGCCGCCGCGCAGCACCTCCACAAGACTTTTGCCCTCGACCGGAAGGATCTCGTGTCCGTTGTGTTTTTTAGGATAATCGGCACCGGCCAACTCAAGAAATGTCGGCAGGAAATCGATGATGTGGCCGACCTCTTTAGTGATCGACCCCGTGGGCACGCGCCCCGGCCACCACGCGATGCACGGCGTCGCGACGCCGCCCTCGTGAGCCCAGCTTTTGTAGCGGCGAAACGGCGCGTTCTGTGCCCAGCCCCACGACGGCCCCACGGCGGCGTAAAACTCCTTCGGCCCGGGGACGATCTTTGGCGAGCGCCCCCCCGGCTCCTCAGCACAACCACCATTGTCCGAGAGGAACAACACCAGCGTGTTGTCGGCCTCGCCGCTCTTCCGCAACGCCGCCATGAGGCGGCCGATGTTTTGATCCATCCGGTCGATCATCGCCGCGTAGACCGCCATCCGCAAATCCTCGTGGTCGTGGTTGGCTGACTTCCAGTCGTACGCACGCGAATCGCGGCCGGAGAGCTGCCACTTGGGATCAATCAACCCCATTTTGACCATGCGCTCATGTCGCTGCCGACGCATCGTGTCCCAACCCATCTTGAATTTGCCAATGTACTTTTTGATGTCCTCAGGCTTGGCGTGCAGCGGGTAATGCGGCGCAGTGTAGCATATATGCAGAAAAAACGGATCGGCCTTTGGGCTTTTTCGAGAATTTCCCGACGCACTCGATGGCGTGATCCGTGAAGGCATCCGTCGTGTAGTAGTCGTCCGGAAACTCCGTGAGGTCCCTGTCGTTGTGGCCAAATTTCCGGATGCGCCCGCCCTTGTACTCGGGGTCGCGCTGTTTTGGGTTGAAGAAATTGCAGCAACCGTCGAGCAGCCCGTAATACTCGTCGAAGCCCCGCCGGTACGGATGGGTCGTCTCGCCCGAGCCAAGATGCCACTTGCCGCTGAGTGCCGTCTGGTATCCGGCCAGTTTCATCGCCTCGCCCAGTGTGACCATGTTTTGCCGCAGCAACCCGCCCTTGCCACGGCGCGGATACAGCCCGGTCAGGATCGACGCCCGCGTGGTGGTGCACTTGGCGTTGTTGTAAAACTGGGTGAACCGCATCCCCTCCGCCGCCAACCGGTCGAGGCTCGGCGTGCTGACCTCGCCACCATAGCACCCAATGTCACTCCAGCCCATGTCGTCGCACATGATCAAAACGATATTCGGCCGCTCCGCCGGCTTGGCCAAGCCGCCCGGTTGAACCGCACCGACAACCAACGCCAATAAGAGGCACACGGCCGGCACGGTAGAATTGAATATACGCATCGCCGTGAACGGTAGTGCGCCTGGCCAAGCGTGGCCAGTTTTTTGTCGTATCACCCCTCCTGCTGGTTGCCATGCGATTGGCCAAGCTTTATTGTCCTGCGCCGCATGATCAATATGAAGTCTCCGCGCTGTTTTGTTGCAACCGTGATTCTTGTCTTGGCCTGCTCCGCACCTTACCGCGCACAGGCCCAGCCCACATCCCCCAAGGAACCCGGCGTACCTTGGCCGGAATGGGAACTGACGGATTTCCAGCCCAAGAGCCCGAGATTCAACGAGACATACGGCCTCAGCCATTTTCGTGGCCGTGTGACTCTCGTCGCCCTGCTGGCAACCTGGTGCCCCTATTGCCAGGTTCAACTCGAGAAAATGGAGGAGATGCGAAAGGAGTTCACTGCCAACCGAGTCGAGGTCAACATCGTCGCCGTCAACATCGCCTCCGGAGCGTCCAGCCAGGACGAGTTCACCTCGCGGTGCAGCTTCCCGCTGTTCCAAGATACCGATCTCGAAAACGCATTCGGGCTGCACCAAGGTGGCAAGGACGACTATTACATTTACAATGAACGAGGCGAGTTGTCGGACTTTTTCCCGTTCAGTGGAAACCGCGAATCCGACCTCGCCTCCCCCGAAGGCTACGCGAACGTCAAGCAGGCCATTCTGGACGCCCCGTTCCAGAGCCGCTTGTCGGTGAACACCGTTGCCGCCGTGAAAATCGAGGGCATCGAGGGCCGCACCTATCGAATCGACTTCAGCGAGAATCTTGGTGACAACAAGAAATGGAAGCCGCTGCAGACCGTCACGATCGACGCGGATCAGTTTATCTACGTCGACCTCGAGGCCACCCGCTTGCGGAAACAACGCTTCTACCAGGTTCAGGAAGTGCCGTGAACCGAACCAAGTCGCACATCCTCGCGCTGGACTAGGGGACGACCAGTTCGCGGGCGATTGTTTTTGACGCACTTGGCCAAGCGGTGGCGGTGGCACAACGGGAGTTCCCGCAAATCTACCCCAAACCCGGCTGGGTTGAGCATGACCCCGCGACGATCTGGAAAACCCAGTTGAGTACGGCCAAGCGAGCGCTGCGCCTGGCCAAGCTCCGTGAACTGCGCGTCGATGGCGGCGCCAGCGCCAACAACCTGCTGATGCATTTCCAGGGCGACCTGCTGAACGTCCCCGTGATCCGCCCCTCCAACACCGAGACCACCGCCTCGGGCGCGGCGTACCTCGCCGGACTGGCCACGGGAACCTGGAAGAGCAAAAGTGAGATTGCCAAACAGTGGAAAATCGCCAGGCGATTCAACCCATCCATGAAACCAGCCGCTCGCAAAACACTGGTTTTAGGCTGGATTAAGGCCTTGAAACAAGCCACCAAACAATATGAATTATATTTTAATTATATTATTGATATGCAAACAATCGAGTCATAAAATGTTCCCTGTATGAAATATCCGGTTGAGCTAAACTTCAAAAAAATCGCTCTCGCAAAACAAGCCACGCTGACAGAATCCGACGGCAATTCGATGGCTTATGCCCGGCAAAAGATCTTAAAGCTGAAAGAGGAACTTGAAGTATTCGAGGACAAAACAAAAGCCAAGCGAATCTGTACCATCAAAGCCAACAAGGTCTTCGATTTTAGCGCGACATATAACTTTTACACAGAAAACGAGCAAAGCTTCGGTTCCATACAACGCAAGGGCATCCGCTCACTATGGAAAGCTACCTACCTGCTCAATGATGGCAGCGGCAATCAGTATGCAACGATTCGAGAAGAGAAACCTTTTGCGAAAGTTGTTGACACGCTGCTCGGCGGACTCCCTTTCGTTGGCCTGGTTTGCAACTACATTTTCAACCCATCGTACATTGCAACAAGTGAAGATGGAACTGAACTTTTCAGGCTCACCAAAGTTCCGAGCTTTTGGGGTGCGCTGTTCAAGATCGACAAACTCGCCGAGGTGAGTCCTGACGAAGAAATTCGCTGTATGATGAGTCTTTTGATGATGATTTTTCTCGAAAAATCCCGAGGGTAAACAATTCCATTCAACAACACCGAGCGGCCGCGAAATGACTTTCGCGGCTTTTCTTTTGGGAACCGGGCTTGCATCCAAATGAAAGTGGTATGACGCTCGCGGACCAATGAAAATTTATCGAGTCCTCAATACTGTTTCTGGCATTGTTATTCTGACCTTTTTACAAACGACATCACTTCTCGCCGCAAGTTTGGTCGGTAAAATTGTTGACGAGCAATCCGGGGAACATCTCGCCGCCCGTGTGTACGTTGAGAATGCAAAAGGGGAATGGTTTTTCGTGCAATCCGCTGCGCCCAAGGGCACAGCGATCCAATATAACAAAACCAACTGGCTGCGGAAAGATGCGTTTGAAAAACATACGACGATTTCTGCGCACCCGTTCAGGGCCGAACTGCCACCGGACGATTACACGTTGACAGTTGAGCGCGGGAAGGAATATTTCGCCGCAACGCAGCAGGTGTCGCTTGGCCAAGCGGACGCGGAGATCGAGATCCGACTGCGCCGCTGGATAAACATGGCAAAGCGCGGTTGGTACTCCGGCGAGACTCACATTCATCGCACACTGCAGGAACTGCCCAACGTCATCCAAGCCGAAGACCTCAACGTCGCAATGCCGCTGACCTACTGGGTGACGCGATCCGGTCTGCCGCCCACCGCCGGGAATAAAAACATCGGCGGCGATATTCCAGACAACCTGATCACGGTCGACCCTACGCACGTCATCTGGCCGCGCAACACCGAGTACGAGATTTTTTCAGTTGGCCCAAAGCGGCACACGCTTGGCGCGCTGTTTTTTCTCAATCACAAGTCGGTGTTCAACGAGGGCGTCCCGCCGTGGGGTCCCTTGGCCAAGCACGCCCGCGCCGAGGGCACGATCCTTGACATGGACAAACTCGACTGGCCGTTCTCGATGACGCTGCCGCACAGCACCGGCGCGCGGCTGTACGAGTTGGCCAACAACCACCTCTGGCGCACGAAGTTCGCATTCACTAAATGGAACTCACAGACCACCGGCTTTCTCCAGCCTCCAGCTGGCAACACCACTGGCAATGAGGAGGAATGGATGAATTACACGCTCGGCCAATATTACACACTGCTCAACGCAGGTTTCGCGCTCGTGCCCACCGCCGGCTCGGCCAACGGCGTGCATCCTGTGCCGGCCGGTTTCAGCCGCGTTTACGTGCATCAACCGAACGGCTTCAGCTATGAGAAATGGCTTGCCGGCCTGAAGCACGGCCGCAGCTTCGTCACCACCGGCCCGATGTTGTTTGCGAAAGTGAACGGACAGCAACCCGGCGCGAAACTCGCGCTTGCCCAAGACGGCGGCGAAGTGACCGTGACCGGCGAGGTCATCAGCAAAACGCCGGTTTCATTCCTTGAGATCGTCGCAAACGGCCGTCCGGTTCTGAAGATTCGCGCACGACCAAAGACCACACCCTCGGATGCGCGCCAGATGACCTTCTCCGCCACGCTGCCGATTAAAACCAGCGGCTGGATTGCCGTTCGCTGTTTCGAGGAACGCCCCGGCGGACGGCTGCGTTTCGCTCACACCGGCCAGTGGAGCATCGACGTTCCCGGTAAACCACTCCGCCCGTCGCCCGAGGAAAAGGAGTATCTCATCCGGCGCGTGCGCGAGGAGATAAATCGAAGCAAAGACATTCTCTCAGTGGAGGCCATGGCCGAATACAACGCCGCCCTCGCGCACTACCAAGGTCTGGCCACGAGCAACCCTCCCACCCCCGAGGCCCGCGCGCCCAGGCGCGACAGTGAACTCCGGCGCTGGCTCGACAACATGGTTACCCACCACCGCTACACACCGCACGAAGTACGCGCCGCCACTGGCCTGCCCTTGGCAAAGGTGCGGCAAAATCTCGACGACTGGGACATCACCGGAAAACGCTTGGCCAAGCGCTCCGCGGATGCCCCGCTTAAAGTGCTGCCGTACCCCGGCGGACGCCATCCGCGCATCGGGTTCCTCGACGGCGCGCTCGTGCCCCAGCGCGAAACCAAGGTCAGCATCTTCCCGCCGTGGGATCCTCACAGCTACGCCGTGGTCGATGTGCCGGAAGCCATCTGGTCCAACCTTGGCCTAACCTACCTCGCCCACACGCACATCCCGACCGTCTGGGACAAGCAGGGTAAAAAACTTGAGCCGCTCGAGTGGACGCACAACCCCGACGGCTCGCTCAGCCTGCTGCGCCCGTTGCCCAACGGCATCGTGTTCGGCAGCCGGGTCACCCCGGGACAGGAAGTCGTCAAGATGAACCTTTGGATTCGCAACGACTCGGCGGAGACGCTTACCGGCCTGCGGGCGCAAGTGTGCGTGATGCTCAAGGGCCTGTCCGGCTTCAACCAGCGCATCCACGCCAACAAAGTCATCGACGGCAGTTGGGTGGCTTGCCGCGACGCCGACGGCCAACGCTGGATCATCACCGGCTGGGAGCCGCTTCATCGACCCTGGGAAAACCCGCCTGTCCCCTGCCTCCACGCCGACCCCTCTTTCCCAGATTGCCTTCCCGGCAAAACCGTCCAAGCCAAAGGCATCATTGCGTTTCACGAGGGCAAAGGCATTCGTCAACAAATCGCAAAACTCAAAGCCCTATACCTAAACAGACGATAATTCAGTATTGCTAACCCTTCGGCACTTCATTCACGGTATAATACGCATTATGATGCAGAAGTTCACCCTCATTTCGGTCTCGCAGAGCACCAAGATCAAACTCGTGGACATAGCCTATTTTAAGTTCACTGAGCACAATTGTTGCACTGCGCCCATCTGCCGCGAGCTCTACGAATTTAACGACAGGATTGTTTGAATCTACCTCCGGCCCGCCGTAACCGGAATGATAATTGTGTGTAAAGGTAGCAATCTTGTAGCTTTTTATATTATTCCCTGTTGTTTGATCCAACGGCTTGGTGAACGTTATCCTGAACCCATCCTCTGTAATGTTGATGGACCTTATTTCAAACGGCATTTTGCCCGTCCAGTCGAGCCGCTCCAGAGCGAAAGGTTTAATACCGCGCACAGGCCATCCACGATTGGTGCCGCCACAGAGCAAACGGCCCATCGGCGTAAACTGTACATTTAAGATACCGGTGGAAAGACCCTCGCGGAACGGATAACACGCGCCCTGCCATACGCCGTTCACCTGCTCTGTGGTCGCACGCATGATGATGGACTGCGTGTAGTCACCGAGAAAGATCTGGTTCTCAAACGGTCCAAACTTTCCGCCCGTACGATCGACCACATAACCTGTAATCGACCGGCCCATGCGAATGTATGGAAAAATTACCGCATACGGCACCAACTCCCTTACCTTCTCCTTCTCGGTGACAACACGCGTGCCACTCTCCGGCTCAATCGGCCGCTTGAGGTCGGTTGCAAAGGGGTACCAGTTGAAGCTTTCAGGGTGGCCCATGAACCCGCCGGTCTTGAGAAACTTGAGGCTGCAAGACGAGTTCCAAGGCCCCTGGCTCTCGATGTAGAACATCGCACCATGCTCGTTCGGACCAATGCCGCCAGGGCTGCGCAAGCCGCTGGCGATGGGAATCGATTTACCATCAGGCGTAATCTTCATCGCCCAGCCACGAAAAAGCGCGCGCGAGTGGTAGGAATTAGAAAGCCCGAGCGCAACGTAGAGGTTGCCCTGTGGGTCAAACTTCGAGCCGAATGCGTACTCGTGGTAGTTGCGATAGCCCCACGCATCGGAAATCGTTAAGAACCTGTCTGCCTTGCCGTCGCGGTTGGTGTCCAGCACGCGGGTTAACTCCGCGCTGTGTGTCACATACAACCCGCCCTTGTCACCTTTGTCGTCCTTTCGATAGGCCAAACCGAAAATCTCATCCAAGCCCTCCGCGAATTTCTCGAACTGCGGCTGCGGCTTTTCGTCGTCCACGCCGTTCATCAAAAAAATGTCACCACGCCGCGTGCCCACTGCCAGCCTGTTGTCCGGCATCAACTCAAACGCTCCCGCCTCAATCACCTCTCCCTTTGGCAATGGCACGCTCACTACGCGGTAAAACTCGCGTTCGCGCTTCTCCGTGCCCCACCGCGCCCCCACTTCCTCCGCGCTCGTGCTCATGGCCAATAGCAGTGTCAGCACACCCGTAAGTCCGGTATTAACGCAACAACTCATAGCGGATTCTAATCTCCGACTTTCCCTTCGGAAGTTTCAGTTTCAGAAGAAGCTCCCGCGTGTCGCCCTCGCCACGCAATAACGCTGTGTCTTCCGGTACCTGCATTTTCACTGCATCTGTCGCAAACTGTGTCGCCGACAGCGACCTCACCTGTCCGGTAAGCGCTCGGAAATAAACCGTCTCCGACTTGGAAGCATCGAATCGCAACCGACGCTCCAGTCGATTCACTCGATTAGCCACCACCCCGTTTGCCGTGTCCTCTACCGCCACCTCACCTGTCCGATACATGAAAGTCGGAACGCCTTCCCCATCGAGTTGATAGCCCATGAACTGATAACCACGGTTGCGAGGGTAAAGTGGATCGGGATTAACCGGGTTTTCCTTGTCCATCACTGGCTGTATAGGCCAAGACGCATCATTCTTGGATAGTCGATAAAATGACACGTCCTGTGCCAACTCGATCGGACGTGCTCGCGGATTGAAGTTGCCTGCCCCCTGACCTCCCCAGTACACGCTCACAAATTCACCTAACCACAGCGCGCTTAGCGTTCCGTTTTGCGCGTTGAAGGCATAATTGATTCCACCTGGAAAACCCACTGCAATTCCGCGATACCCAGCGACACGACTGCGTCCGCGATACACACGTGTGCGATTAGTCACCTTCAGGTCTGTCCCCTCGGCGCGAATGCCCGAGGGATCGCGCGCCGAGCGACCCAGTGAAAAGTAATGCCATAACGCCAGCAACTGCTCGTTCGGGTTGCCCCCCAACACATCTTTTCGTACAGCCTCGCCACCTGGCCAGTAGTTCGGCATCACGATTCCCGGCCGGAACTTCTGTGGATTTCGCATGAAGTGCGCAAACCAACTCGGTTGCAGTCGCTCAAAGGAAGTCAACAAATCCAACCCTTTCAATCCAGGAGACGGATTGCCGTTGAAGTTGTGACACGCCACACAGTTCAGGCCTTTGTCACCAACCAAGAGGTGACCACCCTCACGATACTTGCGACGGTCATCTCGCTTGGGCTCAGGAAACTCCACCTTCTGCAGCCGATCCACCTTCTCAAGCAACATCGGTAAATATTGGAGGTTCGCCTCTCCAAACTGAGGCATGCGCGTGTGCATATACGGCCGTACAGTCTCGGCATCAAAGAGCACTTTGCGCAGCCATTCCGGTTTTAATTTTACTCCCACTCCATCCAGCGTTGGCGGGATGCGTGCCGGATTGCCTAGCCCTTCCTCGTCCGTGCCAAAATGTTTGAACATCACGTCACTCACTCCTCCTGCGCCATCACGCGTGTGACAAGCAATGCAATTGAATGCCACCATCGTCTGCTGAATCCGCGCCTGGTCTCTGAGCGGTTTTCCAATCCCCTTCAGCGCCTTGCCGATAGTCTCACGTTGTGCGGCTGATAAATAAAAATGCGGCATCCCCTTCGGTTGCACCGACAGACAACCCTTACCCACCCTCAGTTTAGCCAAGGCTAACGACGGCTTGGCCTTTATTCCTGGCAGTTTATGGCACGACACGCAATTGAACTGCTCAAAATATTTTTTGCCTGCAGCCACCTTCACGGCCTCCGGCTTCAGCCTCAAGCCCCCACGCCCTTCCATACCGATGAGGTAACCAGCAATCGATCGTGCCTCATCTCGGGTTAGATTCATGTCCGGCATCCGCCCCGATGGACGCGTGTGCAGCGGCTGAAACAGAAAAGCCGTCAACGAATCCATCCCATACTTCATTGGTACATGCACCAGGCCCACACCCTGCCCAGATTCATGGCAACTTACACAACCGATCTTGTGAAATAACTTTTTACCCACCGCATGTTCCTCCTCCTTCGCCCCACCCGGCATAAATTCTTTCAGCGACAATTTCACCAGAAAATGTGTCACTGCATCCGCCACATCATCGCGCTGTGCCTTCGGCAAATGCTCCAACAAATTTGGCATCTGGGTTCCTGGATCCATACCCGCAGGATTCACAATGAACTCCTTTAAAAACAACGAATCCACCCGCCAACCTACATCCAACAAATTTGGCCCCACCTTTTTCGCTATACCGTCATCCGCATGACATGCCACACACCGTAACTCCTCCACCAACAACCGACCCCTCTGCGATTCCCCCAACCCATGCCGTTCATGTCTCAACCCCAACACCACCGGTGCAGCAAACACCCCTGGAGGCTGTATGATAACAAAAATGAATGGTAATAAAATCTTCAAACTTATCCGACTCAATGTGGTGATTAGCTTGTTTTAAAACATCACAAACGCAAATTGCGTGGCGACTCAGCAGCGATGCGCTCGTAAGTGCGGACAGCACGATCATAGGCCAGCTTGGCCTCTGCAAGTTCGTGCTTCTTAATGAACCGATTCCGATTTTGCCAAAGCAATTTCACGGACTCGGCGCACCACTGAGCACTCTCACGGGAGGCGCGAATGGGTTTGCTGCCTAAGATGACATTAACGGGATTGGTATGCAGTTGCGGGAAATGGCGTAGAGCTACCCAACTACTGCGGTTGATGCCCACTTTGAATTGCAGGTCGTGAATTTTGCCATCGGCGGGGACAATCTCCTTGGCAGCGACTTGGCCGTTAACAACAAGTTCCACAAGTCGCTCGCCACCCTTTACGAACCTGCGATGTCGAGGAGCGTGGAGATTGACGGTGTCACCAGTAATGCGCGGCCCCGCGGTTGCAGCTAGCAACCCCTGCGCTACGGTCATCGGAGTTTCCGCCGCAAACGCCACCTTCGCTTGCACGAGCACCTTGCCAGGCTTGGCCATGCGCACATTATCATTCCCTGGTACTTGGCCACTCACGCTGAACTCCAGCGCATGAGCGTAGCCATCCGACACATATGAACGGCCCGATCCGAGGCCACGACACCATTCGGCAAAATCGATTTTCTTGAGCCCTCCCATCTGAACGTACACACGGCCCGCGCCAACGCGGCGGCTGGACATGCACGGGAAATCCGTCTCACCACTGAGCTTGAGCGGGAAACCGCAGTTGAGCAGGTGATACCATGTGTTCCACTCGGGGATGCGCGCGGTGTCCATTGCGCTGATAAAATCGCACACACCCTCGGCCGTGCTCACGAAAATCTCCATCGCGCCGCCGCCGTTCAGCGCGGGGATGGCAAGGTTAGGCAACGTGTCTGCCGCACGATTGGCGCTGTCTGAAATTTCCTGTTCAGTTAATTCGCCATTACGGTCGGCGTCCACCTCCGAGAATGGCTCAGGCAACAGGCCATCGGCCGCCTCGGCGCGCGTAAGCACGAGGTTGCCGTCCACGTTCAGCGTTTTCATCAACCACTTCGCAGTGGCAGGCGGATGCACGTGCAGCGCGGAGTGTGGATAGCCGGTCACGCCGCCCTGTTCCTTGCACCAACGAAGGACGGGCACGGTCCACGATGGCCAGCCCTTTGTCTTAGTGCCATCCGAGCCTGGGAAGGTTTGGTTTTTCAAGTTAAGCAGACACACGTGCCCCAGCGCCGCCGAACCGAAGCCGCTGATTTCCAGATCGTACTTCAGCAGTGTCAGCGGCTCGCTCACTTCATCGGCACCGGGTAAAAAATAGTTTCGCTGAAAATCAAAGCATGGCCCCCATGTGAGCACGCACCCGACGTTGAGCCCTTCTCCCTTGACCTGTTGAAACATGTCCGCCGGGGTGACTCCCTGCGTGGGACTGTCGTAGTGCGAACAGCCGGCGCCGTGGATATGATGGTCACCGCAATAAAAGCCATACCGAGCCGGATCCACCCAGCGCTCAAGTCGCACTTGGATTTTCGCATCGTCCCCTGGTTGCACGTTAACCTCTCGCGTGCGGACGCGGTATTCCGGTCCACGTGAGGACTCCATCGTAAACTTGCCCGGGGGCAAAATTACCGACTGTCCGTGGGCGCGATAGATTTGCGGCTGAAAGAAAAAATCCGGGGCCAGGCGCTTGGCCTGCGGAGGATACACCCTGCCGGCGGCGTCACGAAACTCCAGCCGCGCCGTCGTCGGCCGTTCATCTGCATCGCGCACGTCGAGCTTCACCGCCACGGCCGGCAGCACTTCAAAGAGCACAGGCACCTCAGCCCGAAAGCCGAGATCCTGCGTCCCCTCACCCACGTCGAACTGCAATGTTGCCTCCCGCCTGCCTGATTCATGACTGTAAATCAGGACAATGGCATACTCCACCTCAAGTCCGCTGAGGGCCGCCGCCATTGGCGGTTTGTTAAACATCTCCACCGAGAGAAACCGCCCCTTCTCGCTCTTCACGTTTTCGTTCTCCTTCAACTCCGTCTGGGCCTGACGTTTAAGAATGCCCAACGCCGCACCTGAGTATACCGGCCCTGCCTGCGGACTCGTTACCCTTAACGGT
>QOAX01000131.1 GCA_003972865.1 Verrucomicrobiota bacterium
TGGCCAAGTTCGCCCATCTCGAGATCGACCTGCCGAAGATCGTCGAGGGCCACACGCTGCTTGGCCAAGTTCAGGAATATTGGCAGAAGGAAATCAGCAAGCCGGCGCTGGGCGAGGACATCATCCTCTACATTTCCAACCTCAGCTCGATGATCGGGCTGGGCGCGTCGAACCGCTCCTCCACCGGGGTGGAGACCCTGTTCGCCCCGAACATCCAGGGCGGCAAGATGCGCAGCATCGCGTTCATCGACTACTTCAACTACTCGCGCGTGCGCTCCGACAACAACTACGTCATCAACTCCTTCGGCGACACCGTCTTCCTGCCGGAATACGGGAACGACGACATCAACGGCATCCTGCTCAACTATTCCCGCGCCTACATCCCCCAGTTGAAGCTGACGGAGGCGCACGTCAATTACATCAAGGGGATCATCGGCTACTACCAGCCCAACAAACCGGAACCGCAGCGCACGCTCACGGTGTTCAAGGAACTCGTCACGATGATGGAGAAAGCGGTGGCGAAGAACGGCCGGTTCGTGATGGACAAAGCCACGCTCAAGGCCGCCTCGATGAAGGCCGCCCAGGTGCCGGACTGGATCATCCAAAAGGATTTCTCCGTGCTGAAGGAACTGCGGGGGAAGATCCGGTCGCGGTTCATCGGGCAGGACGAGGCGCTCAACGGCGTCGTGCGCCTGTCGCGCATCGGCTACGGCGGCGGGCGGACTGACGAGAAGCCGGTCGCCAGCATCATGTTCGCCGGCCCGACCGGCACCGGCAAGACCTACCTCTCCAAACTGCTGTCCAAGGCTCTGGGCATGAAGATGATCACCATGGACATGACGAGCTACCGCAGCTCTGTCAGCATGGATCGCTTCCTTTCCGTCATGACTGACAACCTCACGATCAACCCGCACGCCGTGTACGTGTTCGAGGAGATTGACAAGGCCAACGTGCACGTGCTCGACCGGCTCTACTTCCTGCTCGACGAGGGTATCTTTTACGACCGAAACCAGAAGCCGATGTATGCGCGCGGCTGCTTTGTGATCATGACCACAAACACCGGCTACGACGTCATCGTGAAAAACCGCAACAAGGCGAACGTCCGGGAGCTGTTCGAGTTGGCATTGCTCGACCGTTTCCGGCCTAGTTTCCTCAATCGCTTCGACGAGATCGCCATGTTCCGGCCGTTCACCGACCCCGAGTACATCGACATGGTCAAGCTCCACATCCGCCTCAAGGCCGACGGCATGAAGGAAACCTACAACTGGAACCTGACCGTGGACGACTCAATCCACAACCTGATCGCCAGCGAAAGCCGGAGCCTCACCTTCGGCGCGCGCCCCACCCTGCGCATGATCAACGGCATCCTTTCACTCGGGGTGACCAATTACCAAATCGAGAAGGCTCCGCTCGAGGAGGGCTCTAACATCAACCTCGAGCTTTTGTCCGCAGAAGACCGGCGATTCAGGCTCAGCGTGGAAGGCGGCGACTCGCTCGAATACCAGGTGAATCTTTAACCGGCATCGGCATGTTCAACTGAGATCCAGTCGATGCCCAACGACCATTTTTCAACCGGCAAAAAGATCGCCTTCACGGCGGTCATGTTTCTGTACATCAACCTGGTCCTCACCATTTTCTGGATTTTAAAGCCGCTCAAGAAAAGCCTTTTCATCGGGCAATACGACGGCGATCAGACCTTCAAGCTGGGCTCGATGGAAATGCTCGGCAGCAGCGCCGAACTTTTGGCCAAGGGGATGAACCTTTTGATTGCCTTCCTGCTGGTTGTGTTTCTCACCCTGGTCACCCGCTTGGCCAAGCGCCAACGGTTGACCTATTGCTGCATGGGCCTGGTCATCGCCATGACGTTCTGTTTTTGGCTGCAAATCAATGAACCCAGCGAGTCAACGGTCTGGCTCTTCTACTGGTTCGGCGACCTGTACATCAGCCTCATGCTGGCTGCTTTCTTTTCATTCCTGCACGACACGGTCGACCTGAAAAACGCCAAGCGGCTTTATGGCTTCATTGTGCTCGGAGCGGTTTCTGGCGGCGCCATTGGCAGCACTTACTTCCGCGGATGGATCGACGAGATGAAAAACCAACAGTGGCTGCAGGTGGTCATTGGCATCGGCGTGGTGATTTGTGTTTTGGCATTTGTCGCCGGATGGCTGGCCAAGGCCATCCCACACCATGAACCGGAACCAAGCTCGGGCGATGTTCCGAAGAAAAAGTTCAATGCCGCAGTCGAAGGAGCATCGCTGGTCTTCAAGTCACGTTACCTGATCGCCATCGCCGGGATCGTTGGATTTTACGAAATCACCTCGGAGGTGTTGGATTATCAATTTACTGCAGTGACCGAGCGGTTTGTGCCAAAGGAGGACTTAGGCAACCACTTCGGCACCGTTTATGCCATTGGCAACAATGCGGCCTTGGTTATCCAGTTGCTCTTCAGTATCTTCGCCGCAAGCTTCCCCAAATACCGGATTCACTGGATCCTGCTGGTGTTGCCGCTGTCGATAGTGCTGAGTTCGCTCTTTTTCATCCTCGCCCCGATTTTGGTCGCGGCCAGCCTCCTGAAAATCTCAGACAGCACCTTCGCCTACTCAATCAACCAGACCGGGCGCGAGACACTCTACAACCCGCTGTCGCGACAGGAGAAATACGTCGCCCGGGCATTCGTCGAGGTGTTTATCCAGCGCACCGGTAAGGTCGCCGCGCTGCTGATCGCCTTCCTCGTGCCGATGTTCCTCAACACGCGAAACGAGGCCGGACAACTGCAGACCAGCCTGCTTGGCCTACAACTTCTCGGCGGGTTCACCTGCATCATCGTTGCCCTCTGGTTTTACTGCGTAAAGATCGTCGGGCGAAAATTCGAGGCCCTCGAGCGAGTACACGCTGACTCCAGCAGCCAAGCACTTGGCCAAGCGCCGGAGCAAACCAGCGCCGGGGCGGTCTAGCGGCCGAACTGCTCGGCGGCGATTTCGCGCAGCTTGGTCTTGAGAATCTTGCCGGTCGCGTTGCGCGGAAGCGCCTCCATTTGCATCACTTTGCGTGGCAGCTTGTAGGCGGCCAGCTTGTCCTTCAGGAAGCCCAGCAGCGCCGTGTCGTCGAGGTCGGCCCCTTCATTCGGAGCCACGCAGGCCACCACGAGGTCGCCCTTGCGGGGATCGTTGACACCGATCACCGCCGCCTCCTTGACACTCTCGAACTGGTAAATCACCTCCTCCACCTCGCGCGGATAGACGTTGATGCCGTTGACGAGCAGCATGTCCTTCTTGCGGTCGGTGATGTAGAGGTAACCGTCCTCGTCGAGGTAGCCGATGTCGCCGGAAAGAAACCAGTCACCCTTGATCGCCGCCGCCGTTGCCTCCGGGTTGTTCCAGTAGCCCATCATGACGTTGTGGCCCTTGATGCAGATTTCGCCCTGCTCGCCGGTCGGCAGCACCTCGCCGGCGTCGTTCCAGATCTGGAATTCCACCCCCTTGATCGGCAGGCCCACCGAGCCGGGCTTTTTCTCCCCGTGCAACGGGTTGAAGCAGGCCACCGGGCTGGTCTCGCTCAGGCCGTACCCCTCGAGCAGCGGGATGCCGACGTTCTCGTTGAACGCCTTGAGCACCTCCAGCGGCAACGGCGCGGCACCGCTGCAGCACACCCGCAACGGCAGGTTCGGCGGCAGTTGCGAATTGGCCAGCGCCCGGTACAGCTGCGGGATCGCCGGCAGGACTGTCGCCTGGTGCTGCATGATCTCGGTGATGATGTTCTTGGGAGGATTCAGCGACCGGATCGCGACGATCGACAGGCCCTGTGTCATCGGCAACAGCACGCACACGGTCATACTGAAGCTGTGAAACATCGGCAGCAAACAGGCCATACGGTCCTCCGGCGTCAGTTCCAGCTCCTCCATCACCCCCCCGACGTTGCGCAGCAAATTGTTGTTGCTCAGCATTGCGCCCTTGGGCTTGCCGGTGGTACCGGAGGTGTAAATGATCAGCGCCAGATCCTCGCCCGCTTGGCCGGCCGGCGGGAGTTCCGAAGATTGGTTGTCGTCCGCTTGGCCAAGCTCCTCGACCTCGATCACGGCCAGGTCGTCGAGCTGCGACTTGAGCGCCGCCGTGCCCTCGGCCATCGACGCCTCGCTGATCAGCACCTTGGCTCCCGAGTCGGCGAGGATGTAGCCCACCTCGTCCGGCGTGAGGAAATTGTTGATCGACACCACCACTCCCTCGGCCAGCAGGATGCCGAAGAGGGAGAAGACGAATTCCGGGCAATTCTTGAGCCAAAGCCCCACCCGGTCGCCGGGTTGCAGGCCGAATTCGTCCTTGAGCCGCTTGGCCAAGCCGCCTGCCAAGCCGTGCGCCTGGCCAAAGGTGTACTGTTCATCACCCCAAAAAATGGCCGGTTTTTCGCTGTTTTCTGCCGCTGTGGCAGTGAATTGATTCGCCAGATTTTTCATCACAGGTTCCCTGCTGGGAACAGAGAAAAAACGCTTTCAATCGATTCGTCAAGCCGGACGGCTGGCGCTTTTGCCTTGGCAATAGTGAAAGCGCTGACACAATCCCGCCGCTTGATTGATACTCAAGTCCAATTAAAGGAGTTTCTACCAAAGTTACGAAAATCCAGTTGGGTCTCAATCGACACTGAGGCCGACAGCCTGCACTCGTACCCGGAGAAATTGTGCCTGTTGCAGATCAGCCTTCCCGGCTCGGATGTGCTGATCGACCCCCTCGCCCCGCTGGATGCGACTCCGCTTTTCAAGGCGTTGGAAAGCAAGGAGTTGCTCATCCACGGCTGCGACAACGACCTAAGGCTGATGTACGCCGCGAAACGCTTCATTCCATCGCGGGTGTTCGACACGATGTGGGCGGCGCGGCTGCTGGGCTTCACCGCGTTCGGCCTGAACGACCTGCTCGCCAAGCTGCTCGGCATCACGCTCGACAAGGGCGCGCAGAAGGCCAACTGGACCCGCCGGCCCCTGACCGAAAAAATGACCATCTACGCGCTCAACGACAGCCGGCACCTCCGGGCGTTGGCAGACAACCTGCGCGACGATCTCAAGGCCAGGGGACGGACTCCCTGGCACGAACAGATTTGTGACAGGCTCATCAGGGAACACGCCACGCCCAAGGAGACAGACCCGAACCAAGCGTGGCGCCTCAAGGGCTCGAGCAAACTCAACCGCCGCGAACAAGCCATCCTGCGAGCCACATGGTACTGGCGGGAGCGCGAAGCCATCGACGCCAACAAGCCGCCGTACTTTATCGTCCGCCACGAGGACCTCGTTCGCCTGGCCGAGACTGTGATCGACAAAAAACGCAAGACCGCCTGGCCGGCCAAGCTGTCGAACCGCCGGTTCAAGTCGCTGCGCGATGCGGTTGGCCAAGCGCTGGATTTGCCGCCCGGGGAACACCCCGAGATTCCCCGCACGGTTCGCCGCCGCATCACCCAGAGCGAAAAACTTTTTTATGAGTCCCTCAAGGCCCTTCGCGACAGGCAGGCCAAGGAACTCAACATCGACCCCACCCTCATCGCCAGCCGCTCCACGCTCGTGAGGCTCTCACTCGAGGACGGAGATGAGCGCAACCAGATTCTCCCCTGGCAGCGGGAACTGCTGAACCTGTAACCACCGCAAATAAGCTTTGAAAACCGGGGCTTTTCCCGGCAACATCCGCCGCCATTTTTCGGGGGATCAATCAATTTTCAGCCAATGAAGCGCACGCATCACTGCAACGAAATACGAGACGAACACGTCGGCCAAACCGTCACACTCAACGGTTGGGTGCACTCCAACCGCGACCTGGGCGGGGTCCTTTTCATCGACATCCGCGACCGCGAAGGCCGCACGCAGGCGGTTTTTGACCCCAGCGACCTGCCGGCAGACCTGTTCGAGACCGCCTCGAAGCTCCACAGCGAGAGCGTCATCAGCGTCACCGGCAAGGTGCGCGTCCGTCCCGACGGCACAAAAAACGAGAAGATCGACACCGGCCTCGTCGAGGTCGTGGCCGAGCAACTCGAGGTGCTCAACCATGCCGATGTGCTGCCGTTCAGCATCGACGACCCGGAGGTCGCGGCCAAAGTCAACGAGGAACTGCGCCTCAAGTACCGTTACCTCGACCTGCGCCGACCGGAGATGATTCACAACATGCGCCTTCGCAGCCGGGTGGCCACCGCGACGCGGGTGTTCATGGAGGATCAGGGCTTCCTCGAAATCGAGACGCCGACGCTGTTCAAGAGCACGCCGGAGGGCGCCCGCGAATTCCTCGTGCCGAGCCGGCTGCATCCGGGGCAGTTTTACGCCCTGCCCCAGTCGCCGCAGCAGTACAAGCAGATCCTCATGGTGGCCGGCGTGGAAAAATATTTTCAACTGGCCCGCTGCTACCGCGACGAGGATCTGCGCGCCGACCGCCAGCCGGAATTCACGCAGATCGACATCGAAATGTCGTTCATCGACCGCGACGACATTTACGCACTCATCGAGGGCCTGCTGGCGCGCGTCTGGAAAACCGCGCTCGGCATCGACATCCACACGCCGTTCCCGCGCATCCCGTTCGAGGAGGCGATGAACTGCTGGGGCAGCGACAAGCCGGACACCCGCTTCGACATGGAATTGGTTGACATGACCGGCGACTTCGCCTCGAGCGAATTCAAGGTCTTCAGCGGCACGGTGGCCAAGGGCGGCGTTGTCAAGGCGCTCAACGCCAAGGGGTTCGCCTGTGTCACCCAGGGTCAGATGGTGACGATGACCGACTACGCCAAGAGCTTTGGCGCAAAAGGGCTCGCCTTCATCAAGGTGGAGAACGGCGAGTGGAAGTCGCCCATCGTCAAGTTTTTAAGCGACGCCGAGAAGGCTGCACTGCAGGAGAAACTGGCCATCGAGGAGGGCGATCTCATTCTGTTCGCGGCCGACAAATGGCTCAACGCCTGCGAGATTCTCGGCAAGATCCGCCTCTACTGCGCCGAGAAATTAACTGAGATGGGTAAGATGAGCATCCCGGCCGATCGGTATAATTTCCTGTGGGTCGTGGAGTTCCCACTACTGATGTTCGACAAGGAAATGGACCGGTGGTACTCCAGCCATCACCCGTTCACCTCGCCGGTGGAGGAAGACATCCCCAAATTGAGCAGCGACCCGAAGGCGGTTCGCGGACAGCATTACGACATCGTCGTCAACGGCGTCGAACTGGGCGGCGGCTCCATCCGTATCCACCAGCGCGAGTTGCAGAAAACCATCTTCGAGGACTTACTGCAGATCCCGGCCGACGTGGCGCAGGAACGCTTTGGCTACATGCTCGAGGCGTTTCGTTTCGGTGCACCGCCGCACGGCGGCATCGCGCTGGGTTTCGACCGCCTCATCGCCATGCTCTGCAACGCCGAGAGCATCCGCGAGGTGATTGCCTTCCCGAAAACGGCCAAGGGCGCCGACCTGATGAGCGGCGCCCCCGGCACCGCCGAGCCCAAGCAACTGCGCGACCTGCACATCAACCTTCGTGTCTCCAAGCCGGAGTGACGACATTCACTCGTTGATGAAGTAGCTCAGGTTCTCGAGTTCCATCGCGAGGTTGATGTTGTTGACAGTCACTTCGTCGGGAACCGACAACACGATCGGGGCGAAGTTGAGAATTGCCACCACGCCGTACTCGATCAGTTGATTGGCCACCTCCTGCGCGGCGGTCGGCGGCACGCAGAGTACCGCCATTTTCACGAAATGCTTGTCGATTATCTTGGGCAGTTCCTCCATCGACTGCACTTTCATTGAGGAGTTCCCCGACAAACAACGGCTTGGCGACACATCGAACGCGCCGACAACTTCAAACCCCTCCTGCGCGAACCCGCGATAGCTCAACAGCGCGCGACCAAGGTTGCCGATTCCCACGATCACCACCGGCTGCAGGCTCTTGGTGCCGAGCCGTTCCGAGATCATCTCAATGAGTTGCTTCACGTCGTAGCCCAGCCCCCGCGTGCCAAACTGCCCGAAGTAGGTCAGGTCTTTACGCAGCTGGGTGGACTTGACGCCGGCCGCCTTGGCCAGGACCTCGCTCGATACGGTGTGGATTCCGTTGTTTTCCAGCCGATGCAGGCAGCGCGAATAGACCGACAAACGATAGATCGCTTTTCGGGGGATTTCTGTTCGCGCCACTTTTTTCACCGGCTAATCGACAAACATCATCTCGTTGGACACCAGCAGCGCCTGGGCGAGCCGCTCCCAGGCGACGGCGCTGGGAACGAAGTCATCGACAAAGCGCTTGGCCAGGCCCAACTCCTCCGCCGATGGCTCACGCTGGTAGGCCAGGCGATACATCACGCGGATGCGGCTTTCATCCGCGACCGCCCGAACCTCCTCGCGCTTGGCCAAGCGCCTGGCCTGCGCCTCGATGAACGGGCTGTTCAACAGGTACAACGCCTGTTGCGGCACCGTGGTCGTGAAGCGCTGCGGGCAGGTCGTATCCGGCCCGGCAAAATCAAATGTGCGGAACAGGTTCGGCAGGTTCTGTCTATTGACGAAGGCGTACACCGTCCGGCGGTTGGCATCCGGCTTGTCGTCAATGCGAACCGAACGGCCGCCCTGCTGGAGGCTGAGGCCGCCGGACACCCTCAGCACGGAGTCGCGCATCGCCTCAAAGTCGAGCCGCTTGCGGTTCATTTGCCACAGCAGCCGGTTGCCGGGATCGCGCTCGGCGAATTCCGGTTGCGAGGTCTCGCCCTGCCGGTAGGTGCTGGAAGTCACGATGCTGCGGATCAGCGCCTTGATCGACCAGCCGTTGTCGAGGAAATCCACTGCCAGAAAATCGAGCATCTTCGGGTGCGACGGCGGCTCGGCTCGTACGCCAAAGTCACTTGGTGTTGCGACCAGCCCGCTGCCAAACAGCCGCTGCCAGACCCGGTTGACCATCACCCGCGCCGTGAGGGGATTTTGCGGGTCAGCAATCGCCCGGGCCATCTGGAGCCGGCCGCTGCCTCCCCCAAACGGTCTGCGCTCTTTGCCCGACAACACCTCGAGAAACCGCCTCGGCACGGCGTTCCCCTCCGAGCCCGGGTTGCCCCGGAGGAAGATTCGCGGATTGTGTGGCTGGGCGTTGTCGAGCAGGACCATCGCACGGTTGGGAGCGCCAGGGTGTTCACCCTCCAGTTCGTCGAACTTTCGGCGGCGCGAGCGGATGCCCTCCTTGCCTCTCACCTCCATCACTCGCATCACGTCACCGTCGGAGAGCTTGGCCGGCGAGGCGTCGGAATAAACCACGTCACGCAGCGTGGGCCGATCCTCGCCGGCCTTGTACAGCAGTTGGCCAAGCGACTTGGCAGCCGCCTCGAGTGACTCGGCCTCATTGAGCGCAGCCCGCACTGCCGGGTGCGCCTTGGCCAGGGGCTCGCCGACCAGCACGGCCTTGGCCTGTTCGCCAAACGACTTGGCATCGAGCTTGGCATCGAGCTTGGCCAGTGCAAACCAGGCGCCGAAAACCGGGTCGTCGGACTCCCGCCGCTTGGCCAGGTGGCGCATCCAGCGGCGCGTCACGTCGGGGTCGAGCTTGGACTTTCGGGCCAACTCATCGACCTTGCCGGCCTCCACCTTGGCGGCCCGGTGCGCGGCCCAGATGTAGTCGCCGGTCTGCCGTTTCACCTGCTCGCGGATGCGGGCGTACTGCTCGTGCCGGTAGTTGTTCAGGTCATCCTCGCGCCGCCTGCGTTCCTGCTCGAACGCCACCCGCTGAACCGGGTCGATTGCGTCGCTGATAAACGGCTTGTCGGCGGGTTCGTGGCTGCTGGCGAACACGCCGTAGAGCGAGTAGTAGTCGGCCATGGGAATGGGGTCGTACTTGTGTTCGTGGCAGCGGGCACAGCCGACGGTCAACCCCATGAAGCCGCGGGTCACGACGTCGATGCGGTCGTCAATGATGTCGTGCGGATTGTTGAGAAACCGCCGACCCAGCGTGAGAAAACCCATCGCGGCCAGCGGCCGTTTGTCGGTGCCCAGGTCCAGCTTGTCGGCAGCCACCTGCTCAATGATAAAACGGTCGTACGGCAGGTCGGCATTGAAGGCGTCGATCACATAGTCGCGGTAGGTGTACGAGTGGGTAAAGAGCCGCGCCTGGTTCCCGGCAAGGTAGCCCTTGGTGTCGGCATAACGCGCCACGTCAAGCCAATGGCGGCCCCAGCGCTCGCCGAAACGCGGTGAGGCCAGCAACCGCTCCACAACGCGCCGGTACGCCCCCGGCGAATCGTCCGCCAAGAAGGCGTCCACCTCACCGGGCGTGGGCGGCAGGCCGGTCATGTCGAGGGTCACCCGGCGGATTAAGATCCGGCGGTCGGCGGGCTGGGCCGGCTGCATCCTGTTTTCGCGGAGCTTGGCCAGGATGAAGTGATCCATCGCGCCGCTTGGCCAGGCGGAGTTTTCCACCGGCGGCACGCTTGGGCGGGTAACCGGCTGGTAGGCCCAGTGATCGGATGCCTCCACCCCCGTGGCAACAACACAGGCCGCTGCGAACGCCAGTCTGATGCGGTGCAAGTCCATCAGTCAGGCCGCCTCGGCCAATTTGTCACGCCGACGACGCCACCAAATCCACCCGCCACACCCGAGCAGCAGCACAAACACAGCGATGGCAAACGGCGCCGCAAGGATCGCCAGCGCCGAACCGAGGAAGGCACCGCTTGTCTCGACCGATGCCACGATGGGATTGCCCAGCCCGCCGGTTGTCACGGTCGATGAAGCGCGCGTCACGACCGTTGTCGCCTGCACCGCACCGGCCGCGCTGCCCCCGGCGATCAGGCCGAGCAGCCATTGCAGCCACGGATCCATGCCGGTGATGAAGGATGCAGTGATAACGGTTCCGGCCACGATCGCCGCCGGGCTGGCGACGGTATCGAGCAGATTGTCAATCCACGGAATGTAGTAGCCGCCGATTTCGAAAAGAGTCGCCACGAGAAAAACCATCATGGCGATGTCGCTGCTCAACCAATCGAACCCGGCAGCCAACTCGATCAACGGCTCCCCATCGGCGTTTTGAGCGCGGGTGCCAATATTCACCGCCAGCAACGGCACAAAGACACGAAACCCACACGTCGCGCTCAGGGCAATGCCGATCAAAACAGACATGACCTCTTCCATCCGGCGATGCTACCAATCGCGCG
>QOAX01000280.1 GCA_003972865.1 Verrucomicrobiota bacterium
GACAGGCTTCCCAGTCAAAAGGCTCGCCGCGATAACCGATGAGGAACTCGCGGGGCGACTGCAGCCGTGTGCCAGCATAGCCGCACTTTGCGCCACTATGGCGCATCGCTTGCATCATCAGCCAGATGAAATCGGGGGTCCAGACGTTATCCGAATCGAGATAGAAAATAATCTCGCCTCGTGCTTGCGCCAAGCCTGCGTTCCGGGCGCCGCTCACGCCAGCGCGGCGGCTATGTAGCACCTTTACACGTGGATCTTCGTAGGCGGCCAGAACCTCGGGAGTGGTGTCGGTGCTTCCGTCGTCAATAACTACCAGTTCGAGATTTACCCAGCTCTGAGAAAGCACTGAGTCAATCGCCGCCCCGACCTTTGAACCTCGATTGTAAACTGGCATGATGATCGACACCAGTGTGTCCTGCGAATCGCCGTCTTCTTCGGCTATACATTCGGCGGCGGCGATGAACCGTTCAGCCCCTGCGCAATCGAAATGCCGATACATACGCACAGGTTCGCCCGCAACTGTTACCGTGAGCATACGCTGCAAATAGTCACGCGCCGCATCGACATCAGCTTGGGCAGTAATGCCCGCGGGCCTGACCGATGCACGTAATGCCGGATCCGTATCGGCACAATCGAGCGTCGCGGGCAATATGGCTCTGCCCTCGGAACGTCCCCACTGCTCGTAATGCACCAGCGGGTTGATCCCGGCTTTGCGAATGTCGGCGTTCATTTGAAGATAGAAGCGGGTCGAAAACCCGGGCCCCGGATTCAGTAGTTCGGCAGCGCCGATCATGATGTAGTGGCCCGCGGCGCCAAAGGCATCCGATGCTGCCTCCGGATACATCTGCAAGTACCAATTGGCATCAAAATGCCGCGATTCTCGGACTATGCCAATATCCTTGATCTGTTGCGGCGTCGGCGAAACACCCACCGCCGCCCCGGACGCCTGGCCCGGGCTCGCAGGCAGCGCCAGAGCGACAAGCGGACAGGTTCGGCTTTTCAGTATCTCGGGATGGTCCTCGAGATAAGCAGAGGTGTTGAAGTCGGGACCAGGATTTCGACCAATCTGCCAGCCAACGCGCAGGAAGTGCTCGGCTGGCGAAATTCCGGTTTGTGCAATATCGGGATATGTCCGTTTATACCAATCCGCATCGAAGAAGGGGCTTTCCTCAATGAGACGGAGGGGCTCTAGTCTATCGCGGGGCATTAAAATCTCTTTCAGTCAGTCAAAGGAAATGCATGGACAACAGCCGTTTCTCTGAACGTTGGGAACGTTAACAGCTAAGCTGACAATATTGCACATCTACCCCCTCGGCCGCAGCTTTTGCGTCACCCAGCGGACCGGCGCTGTCACGCGCCAAGAATTCGATTGCAGGAGCGCAGTCCGTTGGAGTTCGGCCGCCATCAATCTCTCTATATCTTTCTCATGGTCCCGCCGTCGCTCCTCATAAGCGCGGTCACTATCTTTCACGCGATGTTCAAGTGCGCTGAGCAACCCTCCAACTTGTTCCAGCAGCGTCTCAAGGGAGTCACCGACTGCCTCGGGCGCAGCCTGGCCAAATTTGCCATGCAGTACTTTTAGGCTCTTGCGTGCGGCCTGTAGTTCTTCGTCCCGGCTCTGTACCCTCTGCCTCGCCTCTTCCAGCGCAACGCGCAACTCCTGCAGCTTAGCCGCGCTGGTCTCCGCCTCCTCTTGGGCCCCGGACATTACATCCTCCTGCGCAAGCAGCTGGCCAGTCAGCTGCGATAGCTCGGCTTCAAGATGGTCTTTCTCTGCCTTCAGGCGCCGAACCTCCTCCGTGGTCTCGAGCAACCGTGCCTCAATCGCGCCAAGACTAGCCACGGATGTTTGCAGCTCGTTACGCGCCGCTTGAAGTTCAGCACTGGTTTCCTGCAACCTCGCTGCACTGGTCTCCGCCTTTGCGTGGGTCTCGGACATTGAGTCCTCCTGCGCGAGAAAGTGGACAGTCAGCTGCGATAGCTCGGACTCGAGACGTTTTTTTTCTACCTTCAGGCGCCGAGCCTCCACATTGGTTTCGAGCAACTGCGCCTCAATCGCCCCAAAGCTGGCTAAGCGTACTTGAAGCTCGTTGCGCGCCTCCTGAAGCTCGTTGCTCTCACGCTCGATCTCCTCCTGCATGCGCTTGAGCTCGGCGAGCTTTTGCTGGGTCTCAGTGACGCGTGAGGTCAGTTCCTCGCGGCTGGGCGGAGCGTCGGCGCTGGAGTCGTCCGCTCCGGGGGAGGGCGCGCCGGACTCCTGCGTGGCCTCGAGATCCCGATCCACAAAATCCGACTCGTCGAGTTTTGACGACATGCAGTAAAGCTATCCCTCGCCTGTGAAGCTGTAAAGCGCTGATGTTTTGGCTTGAATCACCGGCCGGTTTGTCGCTGATGGGGCGCCACCGATGCCGCCCGAAAACATCACCGTCACGACCGACCTCGATTGGCTCACCACGCTCACCTGGGTGTGGATGGCGCTGGCGCTGCCAATTGCGGTCAGCCTCTGCTTCATAAACGCCCCTTACGGGCGGCACAACCCGGGTACCTGGGGACCGCTAATCAGCGCCCGTTCCGGCTGGCTGCTAATGGAGTCGCCGGCAGTGATCGTCCCGACCGGCGCCTTTGTGTGGGTTAGCGGTTGGGAGTCGCCGGTGATGCTCGTGTTTTTCCTGATCTGGCAGGCGCACTACGTGCACCGGGCGTGGATTTATCCGTTCCGACTGGCCATCACCAGCAGCCCGATGCCGGTGCTGCTGATGCTGATGGGGTTGGCGTTCAATCTCATCAACGGCTCGCTACAGGGCGCCTGGCTGTTTATCCACCCGACCATCGACAGTTCCGCCTGGCTTGGCGACTGGCGCTTTGTCACCGGGTCGGTGGTTTTTGGCATGGGCTTGGTGATCAACATGGATTCCTGCAATCGGCTGCTCCGATTGCGCAAGGAGAATCCCAGCGAATACTCCATCCCGGGCGGCGGGATGTTCCGCTGGGTTTCCTGCCCGAACTATCTCGGCGAAATCGTCGAGTGGATCGGCTGGGCGCTGCTAACATGGAGCCCGGCCGGGCTGGCATTCGCGGCGTGGACGATGGCCAACCTCGTGCCGCGTGCCCGGGCGCATCACCGCTGGTATCGCGAGCGGTTCCCCGATTATCCGGCCAAGCGCAAGGCCCTCGTCCCAGGCCTCTTCTGAGCGCCTGGCCAAGCGTGTCGCTTGCCTTGGCCTCGGGCCGTGGATACGCTGCGCCGCTCATGCGTCTGCTGGATCGCTACCTGATTCGCGAGTGGCTCGTTCCGTTCATCATTTGTCTGGCCGGTTTTATGGTCCTGTGGATTGCCTTTGACCTGATCAACGGGCTGGATGAGTTCGCCGGATTGGGTGCGGCCGAGATCGCACGGTTTTACTGGGTGACACTGCCGGGGCATTTCTTTGTCGTCGTGCCGGTGGCGCTGCTGCTCTCGCTCATGTACGCCATCAACCAGCACTCGCGGCATCACGAGTTCATCGCCATCCGCAACGCCGGCGTCGGCATGTTCCGAATGAGCGCACCGTACCTGCTCGTCGGCGTGCTGCTCTCAGCGGGATTGTATTGGTCCAACGAAAACTGGCTGCCAAACGGCCTGCGCGAGGGGGAAATCATCAAGGGCGGCAAGGCGGCAGGCGAAGAAAACCCCCTTGGCCGCGGATGGATCGCCGATGTGAAATTCCGCAACGATCACGCCAACCGCAACTGGCAAATACCGGCGTTCAACCCGGCCACCGGCGAGATGCGCGGCGTTGGCAAGAACCCCATCATCATCTCGTGGAAATGGGACGACGACCAGCCGAAGCGCGAAATCATGACTCCAATTGCGCTGTGGGAGGATGACGGATGGACTTTTTTAAAGGCTAAAGGAATTGATGGCAACGATATCCCCATCAAGGACTACGCACCTACGGAAGGATTCCCTGAAGCGCACGCCATCACCTGGCGCGAAACACTCCGTCTCGAGGAGTTCGACGAAACACCAGCACAAATCGAGGGCGAACTGAAGATCTCCCCGCTGTTCGACAAGCGGGCGCACAAGCGCTGGAGCGTATCGCTGGCAGAGATCGACGGCTACCGGCGCATCCACCCGAACATCGCGCCGGAGAAAAAAGCTATCCTCATCGCCCAGTACCAGGCCCGGCTGGCCGAACCGCTGACGTGCCTCATCGTAGTGCTGATCGCGATCCCGTTCGCCGCGCCGTCCGGCCGCCGCAACGCCGCCGTGGGCGTCGCCGCCGGCATCATCGTCGGCCTGGCCTTCTTCATGGTTCAGCAATTTGCGATGGCCGTCGGCGGCCAACTCTCCCCGCATCTCGCCGCTTGGACACCGCACGCGCTTTTCGGCGGCCTAAGCGCTTGGCAAATCACCAAGGTGCGTTAGTCTGCTGGCTCTTTACACATGAAAAAAACACGCACCATCGGATTGGTTTTGGGGCTAATGCTTTCCTCCGGTTTTTCGACGAAGGCGGCTGACGGCAAATGGGAGCCGCTCTTCAACGGCAAAAACCTCGACGGCTGGGAACCCACACCGGGCGGCAAATGGGAGGTAAAAAACGGTGCTATCATCGGCACCAGCCCGAAGAGTGAACCGCGCCACGGCATTTTGCTGAGCAAGAAACGCTTCAAGGATTTCGTGGTGAAGGCCAAGTTCCGCGTACTGCACGGCGACAGCGGATTTTACTTCCGGGTCGACCGTGTCAAGGGCGGCGTGAGTGTGCACGGCTTTCAAGTCGAGGTGGACGAAACGGATGAGACCGGTGGCCTGTACGAGACCGGCGGCCGTGGTTGGGTGCACCAACCGACTGCTGAAGTCGCAAAAAAACGCGCTTACAAAAAAGGCGAGTGGACCGACCTCGAGTTGATGGCCAAGGGCGGCGACATCACGGTGAAAATCAACGGCGTCGTCTCGACGAAGCTGACCAACGACAAGGGCCGGGCGGAAGGACACATCGGCCTGCAACTCCACGGCGGCCAAGTCATGCACGTCGAATACAAGGACATCAAACTTCGCGCCCTGAAATAGCCCGCTTGGCCAAGCGGACCCTGAGGCTTGCCCGGTGGCTGGGTGGCCGGTAACGTCCGCGCCGGTTTTTTTCAGAACCGTTATGAGTGTTCGAGTTCGATTTGCTCCCAGCCCGACCGGTTATCTTCACATCGGCGGCGCGCGCACAGCCCTGTTTAACTGGCTTTATGCGCGGCACACCGGCGGCACGTTTGTGCTGCGCGTGGAGGACACCGATGACGCCCGTAACACCCGCGAGGCGGTCGATGTGATCCTCGACGGCTTGCGCTGGCTTGGGCTCGACTGGGACGAAGGCCCGGTGTCTGGCGATGCCATGCAGGAGAGCAAGGGCGATCGCGGGCCGTATTTTCAATCACAACGCGGCGAGATTTATCAGCGCCGCATCCGGGAGTTGCTCGGCAAGGATTTGGCGTACGAGCACGAGGGTGCGGTCAAGTTCCGCATGACCCGCGAACCGGTGACGATCCCCGACGTGGTAGCCGGCGACGTCGTCCGCAAACTAACCGATCGCGAGGAGGCCGACCCCGATTTCGTGATCGTACGCTCTGACGGCAAGCCGGTATTCCACCTTGTGAACGTGGTGGACGACATCGAGATGGGGATCACGCACGTCATTCGCGGCGAGGATCATCTCTCCAACACGTCGAAGCACGTCGAGTTGTTCAATGCGCTTGGCGCGGCGTTGCCGAAGTTCGCGCACATCCCGCTCATCCTGAACAACGATGGCTCGAAGATGAGCAAGCGCGACTCGGGCGCGTCGATGGTGACTTACACGGAGGGTGGCTACCTGCCGTCGGCTGTGGTGAATTATCTGAGCCTGCTCGGCTGGTCGCCGAAGGACAACACCGAGATGATGCCAACGCGCGAGTTGATCGAGCGCTTCGACCTCCCCGGCGTGCAGCGGGCCAACGCACGGTTTGACATGGCCAAGCTCGACTGGCTGAACTTCGAGCACATCCGCGCCCTGTCCCCGGACGATTTCAAAAGCCAGGCGCTTGGCCAACTGCAGGCCGCCGGGCTCGATACCGCAGGCTGCGACGACGCCTATACCGACGCCGCGCTGGCCTTGTGCACGGACAAAATCAAAAATCTCAACGACATCGCCGGCTACATCGGGTTTTTCTTTTGCGACAATGTGGCGCTCGACGCCGAGGCAGCGGCGCAGGCGTTGACGCCGGAGAACAAGCCGCACTTGGCCGCGCTCCGGGAGGCGTACGCCGGCTTGGCCAAGTTCGACGGCGACACGTTGCAGGAGGCGCTCAAGGCCACGGCTGCCGCTCGCGAAGTGAAAAACAAGGTGCTCGTCATGCCGGCGCGCGTGGCCTGCACCGGCAGCAAGGTTGGCCCAAGCCTGTATCATTTGATGGAGGTGCTTGGCCAAGCGGAGGTTTTGAAGCGGTTTGACGCCGCGCTGGCCACAATGTAACACTCGTCGACCGGGGCAGCGGGGATATTGGGTTAAATTTGAACGATTGACCGCTTTTCGTTGACTGTTCCGTTGGCCAAGCCGGTTTTGCGCCTGGCCAAGCGAGATCAAATACATGGTTATTTTAACGACAATTTACGTGATTGCCGCCGTGCTGCTGCTGTTCGGCGCAGCGATCTTTGTGCACGAGTGGGGCCACTATTTTGTCGCGCGCATGTGCGGCATGAAGGTGGAAGAATTCGCCATCGGCTTCGGCAAGATTCTCTGGAAGAGGGAAAAGGATGGCATCCTCTACACCGTCCGCGCCATCCCTGCCGGCGGCTTCGTGAAACTGCCGCAGATGCTCACCAGCGAGGCGCTCGAGGGCAAAAGCGAGGAGGACACCGAGCCGCTACCGGAAATTTCGCCGTGGGCCAAGATCGCCGTCGCCGTCGCCGGGCCGATCATGAACATCGTCTTTGCCGTCGTGCTGGCGACGGTCATCTATTATGTCGGCTTGCCGGAGATGATCACGCCGCCCGTGGTCGGCAACCTGAGCAAGGAATCGACGGAGTACGCGCTGGGCATTCGCGAGGGCGACATCGTCACCAAGATCGACGGTGAGCCAATCCCATCTTGGGAAGAAGCCAACAAATTGACTATGTTATCACTCACAAACCGTTTTGCGGTGACGTTCTTACGGGATCGTGACGAGTTCACCCAAGTGCTGACAGCCACTCCTATCAGCGAGAAAATCCCGTTAAAGATACTCAATTTGCCGCCAAAATATCCACCGACTGTGGGTCGGGTGCTCGAGGGCCAGGCCGCCTCGGAGGCGGGCCTCAAACAGGATGACAAAATTGTTTCACTCGGCGGCATCCCAATCGGCGGCCAAGGCCAGTTGATCGACGAGTTGCAGAAGAACGGTGGCAAGGCGACGGAGATCGTCGTCCGCCGGGACGGCAAAGAGGTCTCGCTACCGATCACGCCGCGCATGATCGAGGACAAGGTGATGATCGGCGTACAGTTCGGAGCTGGCCCAAGGGTTTACATCGAGCGGTATCCCGGGCCGACGCCGTGGGAGAACATCTCGGAAGTCGGCTCGCTCATGTGGCGGACGCTCTACGCGCTGTTTCACAAGGCAGAAACCGGCGTGAGTGTCAGTGACTTGAGCGGCCCGGTAGGCATCCTTGCGATGATTGGTGCCATGGTGAAGATTGACTACCGCCTGGCATTGAATTTTCTCGTGCTGCTCAATGTCAACCTTGCCATCCTCAACATGCTGCCGATCCCGGTGCTCGATGGCGGACACACGATCATGGGTCTGATCGAGGGCATTTTTCGCCGAAAAATCCCGGTCAAAATTCAGGAGTGGTCTACGACCATCTTCGCTGTGTTGCTCATCTCGCTTATGTTGTACGTGACATTTCACGACGTCGTCATGCGGCGTGGCATCTTCATCGACATGTTCAACAGTGACACTGAGGTTCAAGCGCCGGCTGATCCCGCTCCTGCTGCCAGCGAGTAATTCTCCCGCCATGAACTACTGCGCCTCACCGTATCGCCATGCGCGCCGGGATACGCGCCCGGTGATCATCGGCGACCCCGAAAATGGAGGCGTCATCGTCGGCGGCAGCGAACCGGTGGTTCGCCAGTCGATGATCACCTGCAGCACGCTCGACACCGACGCCTGCATCGAGCAATCGATGGCACTGGTCGATGCCGGCTGCCAGATTGTTCGCATCACCGCGCAAACCAGGCGCTACGCCGCCAACCTCGAGGCGATCGTCGCCGGCATCCGCGCGCGCGGGTCGAACGTGCCGGTTGTGGCCGACATTCATTTTAAGCCGGACGCCGCACTCGAGGCGGTGAAGTGGTGCGAGATGGTGCGCGTCAACCCCGGCAACTATGCCGACTCCAAAAAATTCAACGTCCGCGAATACTCCGACGAACAATACGCAGGCGAGTTGGAGCGCATTGAGGCCAAGTTCGCGCCACTCGTCGACGAGTGCAAAACGCGCAATCGCGCGCTGCGTATCGGCACCAACCACGGCTCGCTCAGCGACCGCATCATGAACCGCTACGGCGACACGCCGCTGGGCATGGTGGAGAGCGCTCTGGAGTTCGCCCGCATCGCGCGCGATCGCGGCTTCCACAATTTCAAGTTCTCGATGAAGTCCAGCAACCCGAAGGTGATGATCGAGTGCTACCGGCTGCTGGCCGCGCGCTTGGCCAAGCTGGGGCCGGACTGGAATTACCCTCTGCACCTGGGCGTCACCGAGGCCGGCGACGGCGAGGACGGCCGCATCAAGAGCGCCATCGGCATCGGCTCGCTGCTGTGCGACGGCCTGGGCGACACGATCCGCGTTTCGCTCACCGAGGATTCGCCGAACGAGATCGCCGTCTGCAATGACCTGCTCGCACAGATCCCCGAGTTGACCGATCCGGCCGCCGAGGTACCGGACGTGCCGTTGGCCTACGACCCGTTCGATTACGCACGCCGTGCAACACCAGAGATCGAGTTGGCCGACGGCGTGAAGTGCGGCGGCGAACAAACCATCCGCGTTGCCGTAACGCAGGCGGCCTGGGACAAGCTCACGCCGCGCATCCGGCCAGGCGACGACGTGAAGCCGGAAACGGTTTACGAGGAACTCAACGTGATGGAAGTCGATCCGCGCGAGGCGTTTACGGTCAACTGCGACACCCAACTCGTCACGGTGAAGGACGACCTCGACCTGCCCGCCATCACCGCGTTCCGCCTGCTGGCCGGCCGACTCAAGGCGCTTGGCCGCACGAGTCCCATTTTGTTGAAAGACTGCCTCAGCTTCGGCGACACACCGCTCGAGCCAAACATCGCCCTGCTCCGCGCCGCCGTCGTGATCGGCTCGCTGCTGTGCGACGGCATCGGCGACGCCGTTTTGATTCGCGGCGAGAGCGGTGCCGGCCAGTCGCTGCGCCTGGCCTACAATATTTTGCAGGCCGCCGGTTGTCGCTCGTTCAAAACCGACTTCGTCGCCTGCCCAAGCTGCGGCCGCACGCTGTTTGATCTGCAGGAAGTCACCGCCCGCATCAAGGCCCGCACCGAGCACCTCAAAGGCGTGAAAATCGCCATCATGGGATGCATCGTGAACGGCCCGGGTGAAATGGCCGATGCCGATTTCGGCTACGTTGGTGGTGCGCCGGGCAAGATCAACCTCTACGTCGGGCGTGAGCCGGTGCGGTTCAACATCCCCGAAGCCGAAGCCGTCGAGAGCCTCGTCGATCTCATCCGAGAACACGACAAATGGGTTGAGCCAGTCGGCGAACCCATTTCCGCCTGATGACCAGCCACACCGCCAAACTGTCTTCCGTGCAGGCGGAGACGTTGCGCGGGCTGCTAGCCAAGCGCGACTTTGACACCACCGCCGTGCCGCACGCCGTTTACAGTTTCAAACGCCCCGGCCTGTCCGTCACCTGGTACGAGAGCGGCAAGCTGCTCGCGCAGGGAAAAGGCACGCGTGAGTTTGTCGAGTTCACCCTCGAGCCGGAGGTGCTTGGCCAGGCGATACTCGGCTACGAACTCGAGACGCAGCCGGAACAACTTGAGCCCCGGCTCGGCGTGGATGAAAGCGGCAAGGGCGATTTCTTTGGGCCGCTGGTTGTCGCCGGTGTTTACGTGAACGAGCCGGTCGCCCGCGCACTGCACGAGCTGGGCGTCAAGGATTCCAAGACCATCACCAGCGACAAAAAAATCGCCACCTTGGCCAAGGGTATCCGCCAAACTCCCGGCTGCGTTCACTCGGTCGTGCCGATCGGCAACGCCTCGTACAACCGGCTGCACCAAACCATGCGCAACGTGAACAAGGTCCTCGCCTGGGGCCACGCGCGGGTCATCGAGAATCTGCTTGGCCAGCGGCACCGCATGGAGCCGCCGCCGTTGCGAGCAATCAGCGACCAGTTCGCTCGCAACAAAGCCACCGTTCAAAGTGCGCTGATGGAGGCAGGCCGCCAACTGGAGCTGGTGCAAATGCACAAGGCCGAGTCGGACATCGCGGTGGCCGCCGCGTCGATCCTGGCGCGGGCCGTGTTCGTCGAGCGATTAGCCTCGCTGGGCCGGGAGTTCGACCTGGAGTTGCCCAAGGGCGCCTCGTCAAGAGTGGACGCCGCCGGCGCGGAGTTCCTCAAAAAACACGGAATGAACAAACTGGGCCAAGTCGCCAAGCTCCACTTCCGCACCACCCAAAAGATCCAAGCCAAGCCTGGCCAAGCGGAGTGATCAGCTTCGGCCTTCGTCGGCGTCGATGTAGTCGAACATGCAGCGGATGTCGTCGCGATCCTGCAGGCCGGACTCGGCCTTACGCTTGATGAGCAGCTCAAGCAGCGCGCCCTCGGTGCCGTAGCTCAACAGGTTATCACGCAACGCCGCCTTGGCTTCGTCGGAGGCGTTCACGTTGGCCTTGACCCAGTCGCTGACCTGGCCGTCGGTGATCGAGTTTTTGACGACGTCGACGAGCGTGTCCGGCTCGACGCCGCTGGCCTTGAACCAAGCCAGGTCGAATCCTTTGTGCAGATAGTTCGGCTG
>QOAX01000137.1 GCA_003972865.1 Verrucomicrobiota bacterium
CGCTACACGACCTGCGCGGATCCGGAACTCCGCGCCGAGCCGGAGGGGGTGATCGATCCCGAGTTGACGATGCTGACTTTTTGGAACGGCGACACGCCGCTCGTCGTGCTGAGCTACTACGCCTGTCATCCGCAGAGCTACTATCGGATGGGTATCCCAAGCCCGGACTTCCCCGGCATCGCCCGATTCATCCGCCAGCAATCGGTGCCGGAAGCGTTGCACGTTCATTTCAACGGCGCGGGCGGCAACATCGGCGCTGGCAAATACAACGATGGCTCGCGGGAAAACCGGATGGTGTTGGCACAGCGCTTGGCCGACGGGATGAAGCAAGCCTTCGACGGTACAAAAAAGTTTGCCGTGCAGTCGGGCGACTTGCGCTGGAGCGTCGTGCCGGTGGCGTTGCCGGTAGCCAAACACCTTGACGAAGCCAAGCTGATCGCCGACGTGGCCAAGGGCTCGGTGCCACCGGTTGCCGTGCCGGCAGCGGAGCGCTTGGCCTTTTTGCGGCGGAGCAAGTCGGGACACAAAATCGACTTGGTACAGCTTGCCATTGGCGATGTGCGCGTGCTGCACATGCCGGGCGAGTTGTTCGTCGAATACCAGTTGGCCGCCAAGCAGATGCGCCCGAAGCTCAACGTGACGATGGCGGCCTACGGCGACTACGGAATGTTTTACATCGGCACCGAGCGAGCCTACACGGAAGGCGGCTACGAGACTGAGCCGCGTTCCTCCAACGTCGCCCCCGAAGTGGAGACAGTGCTGATGCAGGGCATCCGAAAGTTGCTGGCGGGGGAGTAACTCTATTAGACCTGGCTACGGTTAAAACGCCTTGAAAACAATCTTCACGGTGGCTGGCGTTTCAGAACGATGAGGCTTTCGGCTGACCGAGAACAAATAGTATTTTGAGAATGAATACAGACTCCGAACCGGTAATTCGTGCCGAGAACCTCACCAAGGGTTACGGATCGTTTCTCGCCCTGCGGGGGATTGATCTCGAGGTGCGGCGCGGGGAGGTTTTCGGATTTCTCGGCCCCAACGGGGCGGGCAAGACAACGGCAATCCGGTGCATGCTCGACCTCATCCGGCCCGGTGGCGGCTTGTTGCGTGTATTGGGGCGAGACCCGCAGCTGGAGCCGGTGGCCGTGCGCGAGCGCTGCGGTTACTTGCCGGGTGAACTGCGGCTTGACGAAAATGCCCCGGTTAATTTGGTGCTGAGTTTTTTCCAACAGCTTCGCGGTGGCAGCGCGCGTTGCCGCAAGCGGGCGAACGAGCTGTCAGAGCGGCTGGGGTTGAAACTCGATTCGAAGATAAAGAACCTCTCCAAGGGAAACAAACAGAAGGTTGGCATTGTCGCCGCATTTATGCACACCCCCGAACTGCTGTTGCTCGATGAGCCAACCAGTGGCCTCGACCCGCTGGTTCAACAGACCGTTCTGAATCTGGTGTCTGAGGCGCGACGCGGAGGCGCGACTGTTTTCTTCTCCTCTCATGTGCTCGCTGAGGTGCAATCGATCGCCGATCGCGTGGCGATCATCCGCAACGGCAAAATTGTCGAGGTTGGCACTACTTCGGAGCTGTCCGCTAAAGGGATGGTTCGGGTTCGGGTGGTGTTAGCCGATATGGCGGAGGTTACCGCGGGGGAGTTCGACGCACTCACAGGGGTGTCGCTGACAAAGTCCGAGAAGAGCGGCCACGTGTTCGAACTGAAGGTCGAGGGAGGGATGGATGCTTTGGTGAAAATGTTGGCAAAATACCCGGTGGAGTCTCTGGAGACACGGCGTCCGGGGCTTGAAGAGTTATTTCATTCGCATTACGGGAAAAGAGCAGAAAAGGGAAACAGGGGAGACATGTGATGGCATCTTTCTGGACGGTCTTCAAATTCTCGCTGCTCCGTTCGCGCTGGACGGTTCTCGGGTGGGGAATCCCCCTGTTGTTAATCGGGCTGATCACGGCGCCGTTTTACGATCTGGTGGCTGAAAACGAGCTTCAGTTGCGGCCGATTATTCGGGGGCTCAATCCGTTCATAAAGAGCTTTATAGGAGGTGAGGCTGCCGAGGATTTGTTGACTCCTGCGGGGTATATCGCACTGCGCTACTTCGCTTTTATCCCGGTTATTTTGGGACTCTTCGGCGCGGTGGCAGGCAGCGGGATGCTGGCCGCCGATGAGGAGCGCGGTGTGCTCGACTTCGTGCTCGCCCACCCGGCGGGCCGGGCAGCGGTTTTTTGGGGGAGGTTGGCAGCGATGGGGATTGGACTTGTGATTATCATCGGACTTGGATGGTTCGGATTGTGGTGTGGGGTTTTGCGGGCCGACTCGCTCAACTTTCCGCCCGGCCAGCTCGCGCTTCCGTATTGCTCGGTTTTCGCAGTGAGCGCACTGTTCGTCACTCTGGCGCTGGCTTTAAGCATGATGATGCCCTCGCGGGTGGCAGCTGCCATGACCACCGGCATTATTGTGCTGGCAGGATTCATTATCACCAGCCTCGCCAAAGCGATCCCGGGACTGGAGACGTTAGCGAGATTTTCACCAATGACCTATTTTCAGACCAATGCCATGCACGGCCTGAACACGGAGCCGCTTTTCGGTTTACTGGCCACTGCTGCGGTGTTCTCGGTGTTCGCCTGGTTTGGCTTCCGAAACCGCGATATCCGTGTGGCGGGTGATGGTGGCTGGAAATTCCCGTTTTCGCCGTGGAGATGATTTCGGTGTGCAGCTGTTGCGTGGTCTATCTGGACGGTTCCAGTTTGCTTCTCGACTTTCGCTTGGCCAAGCGCTTGGGTTATTCGACTCGGCCGGCGACCAGCGACTCGACCACGGCGGGATCGGCGAGAGTGCTGGTGTCGCCGAGACTATCCATGTCGCCCTCGGCGATTTTACGGAGGATGCGGCGCATGATTTTGCCGCTGCGCGTCTTGGGCAGTCCGGGAGTGAATTGGATTTTTTCCGGCGAAGCATGCGGGCCGATGTCGGCACGGACTTGTTTCACGATCTCGGCGGTCATTGTGTCAGTAACTTCCTCACCGGTTTTCAGCGTGACGTAGGCGTAGATGGCGTTGCCCTTGATGTCGTGCTCGTACCCGACGACGGCCGCCTCGGCGACGGCGGGGTGGCCCCCGATGGCGCCCTCGATTTCAGCAGTGCCGAGGTTGTGGCCGCTGACGATGATAATGTCATCGACTCGTCCGGTGATCCAGTAGTAGCCGTCGTTGTCCCGGCGGCAGCCGTCGCCGCTGAAATACTTGCCGGGGAACCGTGCAAAATACGTGTCGAAAAACCGCTGCTGATCACCGTAAATGGTGCTCATCTGGCCGGGCCAACTTTCGACCATGCAGAGGTTGCCGGAGACGCCGTTGCCCTCGATGATGTTGCCTTCGTCGTCGACGAGGGCCGGCTTTATGCCAAAGAACGGCAGGGTGGCTGAGCCGGGCTTGGTGGGGGTGGCACCCGGCAGCGGTGTGATGAGGATGCCGCCGGTCTCGGTCTGCCACCATGTATCGACGATCGGGCAGCGTTCCCTGCCGATGATTGTGTTGTACCAGTTCCACTCCGGCTCCTTGATCGGCTCGCCGACGGTGCCGAGCAGTCGCAGACTGGAGAGGTCGTGCTGGCTTGGCCAAGTGTCGCCTTCCTTCATCAGCGCCCGGAGCGCGGTCGGTGCGGTGTAGAAAATGTTCACCTTGTGCTTGGCCACGATCTGCCAAAAGCGTCCGAAGTCCGGGTAGTTTGGCACGCCCTCGAACATCATCGTGATGGCGCGATTCGCCATGGGTCCGTAAACGATGTACGAGTGGCCGGTGACCCAGCCGATGTCGGCTGTGCACCAGTAAACGTCGCCGGGGTGGTAGTCGAAAATGTAATGATGCGTGGTGGCCACGTACACGAGATAACCGCCGGTGGTATGCAGCACGCCCTTGGGTTTGCCGGTGCTGCCGGAGGTGTAGAGGATGAACAGCGGATCCTCGGCGTCCATCGGCTCGGCGGGGCAAACAGGGTCGGCGGCCTCGAGGGCGTCGTGCCACCACACGTCGCGGCCGTCGGCCATCGACACCTCGCTGCCGGTGCGTTTGACAACCAAAATCTTCTCGATCGACGGCGTGCTTTCGACGGCCTTGTCGGCGTTGGCCTTCATCGGGATGTCGAGCTTGGTTCCGCGCACGCCGGTGTCCTGCGTGATGATTGCCTTGCACTGGGAGTCGTTGATGCGGGTGACGAGGCTGTCTGCGCTGAACGCGCCAAACACGATCGAGTGTACCGCACCGATGCGCGCACAGGCCAGCATGGCGATGGTCAACTCGGGGATCATCTGCATGTAAATGCACACGCGATCGCCCTTGCCCACGCCGAGATTTTTGAGCGCGTTGGCGGCCTTCTGCACCTCGGCATGCAGTTCGGCGTAAGTAAACGTGCGGCTTTCGTTCGGGTCATTTCCCTCCCAAATCAGCGCGATGTCGCCGCCGTGGCCGTTGTCCACGTGGCGGTCCACACAGTTGAAGCAGGCGTTGAGTTTGCCGCCGATGAACCACTGGATTTCCGCCTTGTTGTAATCCGACTTGCACAGAGTGTGCCATTTCTCGAACCAGTGCAGCCGTTCCGCCTGTTCCGTCCAGAAGCCCTCGGGGTCGTTGATCGAGCGATCGTACAACTCGCGGTACTGTTCGAGAGAGGAAACGTGGGCGTTAGCCGAGGCCTCGGCGGTGGGGGGATAAACCTTGGTTTTGGAATCGTTGCTCATGGCGCAAATCGGGGCGGGCAGTTTATGAAAGCCAAGCGGCGGGTCAACGCCGGAGCTTGCGATCGTAGAACTGGGCGCCCTTGGGCGGACGGATCGGCATTGTCAAGCCTCCGGCTTCGGCCATCTCGGCGAACAGCTGGCTTTTCATTTTTTCAGCCCTCTCCGCGAAGGCCGGGACGCGGATGAGATTGTGCCGTTCATGCGGATCGGTCTCGAGATCGTACAGGCCGTTTTTGTCCCAAATACCGTGATAATATACGTATTTATAGCGGTCGGTGCGGATCGCCAGCGTGGTGGGCGTGGCGGGGAAATTCCATTCCCAATGGTACTCGTAGAGGAAATGCCCGCGCCAGTCGTCCGTCGCTTGGCCAAGCAGCAGCGGGACGAGCGAACGACCGGACATCTCCGGCGTGCCGCTTGGCTGCGCGACGTCCAT
Organism: Verrucomicrobiota bacterium; assembly: GCA_003972865.1. Lineage (GTDB taxonomy): Bacteria > Verrucomicrobiota > Verrucomicrobiia > Limisphaerales > UBA1096 > UBA1096. The sequence continues at coordinate 5,170 of QOAX01000137.1, forward strand.
GCCCTGCAAAATCGTCTGTGCCACGTCGAGGTTGAGCGCCATCTGGCTGACCGTCGTGCCGGGTTTGATGCGGCCCGGCGCGTAGGCGAGCATCGGGATGCGGATCGATTCCTCGAATGCGTCGCGCTTGTCGTAAAAGCCGTGTTCGCCCAGTGCGAAGCCGTTGTCGCCGAGGTACAGCACGAGCGTGTCCCTGGCCAGGCCGGACGAGTCGAGGTAGTCGAGGATGCGGCCGATGTTCTCGTCGAGGCCGTGCACCGTTTCGGCGAAGCGCCGGTACAGGGCGGGCAACGACGGCACCGGATCGGCGTCGAGCGGGCCGGTCTCCATGTGGTCGATGCCGTGGATGCCGTAGCGGCGTTCGCGCACCCAGTTCGGCTGCGTCTCGTAATTGCGCTCGGTGAGCGACATCGTCTGCGGGCGCGGCACGTCAAACTTGTCGTAGCGTCCGTGGTGCCGCTTGGCCGGCTGGAACGGGTAATGCACCGCCTTGAAGCCGACCTGCAGAAAGAACCGTTTCTCGCCGACGCTCTTCAAATAATCGAGCGCGAGATCGGCGGTGACGTCGGCGTTGTAGCCCTCGAACTTCTGCCGCTTGCCGTTGATGTTGAACTCCGGATCGAAATAAGTGCCCTGACCCTTGAAACTCGCCCAGTGGCCGAAGCCCTTGCGCGGCGAGTCGTCGTCGTGCCCCATATGCCACTTGCCGACGTAAGCCGTTTTGATGCCGGCGGCCTGCAGATACTCCGGGAAAAACCGGGTGCCTTCCGGCACGGCGCGCTGGTTATCCACCACCTTGTGCCGGTGCATGTACTGGCCGGTGAGAATGGTGGCGCGGCTGGGCGAGCAGAGCGACGTGGTGACGAAGGCGTTGGCCAGATGCGCCCCCTGGCTGGCCATGCGGTCGAGGTTCGGCGTCTCGAGAAACTCCGGGCCGTCCGGGTGGAACCCGAGAAAGTCGTACCGGTGGTCGTCGCTCAGGATGAGGACGACATTCCTGAACGTCGGCTTGGCCAAGGCCGTTTGGCCAAGCGTAAGCAGCGCGGCGGCGGCCAGGCCAAGCGCTTGGCCAAGGCGGGCGGGTGTTGGGAATCGGGTTGCGATGAAACGCATCCGGCGAGCATACCGGGCCGGCGGTACAGAGAAAACCCCGAACGCACGAGATGTTGGTTTGCGTGCCGGGGGGCTTTCCGTATACTGCCGCTGCGTGCGCTTGGCTTTGCGATTGGCTGCGTTGGTGATCGGCTGTTCCGGCTTGATTCTTTGGCTGGTGGGTGGATTGCACATGGGCTGGTCGAAGTCCACCGAGACCCGAACCGAGATTGATGAGGTCACCGGTCTGGAGTACCCCGTGACGGAAAACAAATATGTGCTTGGGGTGGAATTGCTTGGTGCGACCCTGGCGGTGAGCGGCGGGCTGCTTGGCCTGTCCCTTGCCTTCCACAAACCGTCCCGACCGGATAAGCAACCCGGCGCCGGGACATCATTGACTCAATTATGAAACGCTTTCACAAGAGCAAGTTGGCGTGGGCACTGGCCATGGCGGTTGCCCCGGGTGTGTTGAATGCGGGTCCGATCAAGTTTGATTTCAAGGATCCGAAGAAAGTGAACAATGTGGTGTTCCTGTTGGACGCCCCGTTGGAGTCGATCAACGGCACCGCCACCGGGGTCAGTGGCACGGTGTCATTCGATCCAGCCAAGCCGGCGGCAACCACCGGCAAAATCGTGCTGGCGACCTCATCGTTGCACGTGGACAACCCGGTGATGAAAGGACATTTGCTTGATGAAGAGTGGATGCATGCGTCCAAGTTTCCGACAATCGAGTTTATCGTTGAGAAAATGACCAGGGTCAAAACCAGTGGAACCACCACGACCGCGACGATCGCCGGCAAACTGACCGTCAAGGGCGTCACCAAGAAAGTGACCGTGCCGGTTCGGTTGACTTACCTCAAGGGGCTGTTGATTAAACGTAACCGCGTGCCGGGAGATTTGCTCGTGTTGCGCTCCGACTTCACCATCAGGCGGTCGGACTACGGAATCAACGCCGGCATCAAGGAGGAGAAGGTGTCCGACGAGATCGAGTTGAAACTGCGCGTGGCCGGTGCCGCGCCGCATTAAACGGCGGGACTGTTCCGGTGGAGATGGTTGAACTGAAGGGGTTGAACGTGGTCGTGGACCGGGTGGTGCACCAGCCGGACATGGCCACGCCGGAGGATCGGCCGCACTGCTTCGCCTACTTCATCACCATCCGCAACGACTCCGACATCACTGTCACCATCAAGGGCCGGAAATGGGTGGTCCACGAGGCGGACGGCAACAAGACCGTGGTCGAGGGCGACGGTGTCGTGGGGATGTTCCCCGAGTTGGCGCCGGGCGAGTCGTTTGACTATCACAGCTTCCACCTGTTTGGCGGCGACTGGGCGGTGGCGACCGGTAGCTATATCGGCGTGGACGAGAACGGCCGCAGCGTGATCACCCGCATCCCGGAATTCCGGATGGAAGTGCCGGCGCAGCCGTAACGGTCAATTCAGGCCAAGCACCTGGCCAAGCTCGTTTTTTCGATGCCAGGAAATGCCGAGCTGGTGGTGTATCCCATCGTTTACCGGCGCGGCGGCCGCTGCGTTTACAAAACAGGCGTGCGCCCATTCAGGCTGATCCCGATCCAGCCAAGCTCGGCCGATTGAGACCCAGGCAAGGGCCGTGTCGTTGGAGTTTTCTGATAGGGTCTCGGCAGTGCGGACAATGCTCGAGATGGCGTTGAACAGTTCCGGGGCAGCCGATCAAGCCATGCCGTTTTTGTCCCGGCGTCGAGCAGCATCGCCCAGAGAAGCAGGCTTTTTTGTGCCCCCTCGGTCTCGTTGAACTCGAGATACTCCGCAGCCTTTTCCCAAAGTTGGTCGGGGGTCGGGCTGGTGGCTTCGTCTGGCATGAGCCCGTGAGCGCGGATGTGCGCTTGGCCAAGCGCGTGATTACTGCGGCCACTGGCCCTCGACGATCGGCTGTGTGCTTAGCTTGGCCGGGTCGATGACGACGTGCTTGATGTTCGTGCGGTTGTGCGTGTAGGTCACGTGGACGTTGCCGTCGCTGGTCTGGATGACTGCCGGGTAGGAGTACTCGCCCGGTTGGTTTTCCAGCACGAGGGCGGCTTCCCACGTCTTGCCATCTTTCGAGACGGAGACGTTGAGCGGCGAGCGGCCGCGCCGGGTGTGGTTGTACACGAGCAGTGCGCGGCCGTCGGCCAGCACGGTGCCGTCCACCCCGGCGTTGGGGTTGGGCAACTGGGTGCGCATCATGCGGGTCCATTTCTTGCCGCTGTCGCTCGACCAGCACTCGGTGAGCCGGCCGGACTTGGTTCGGCAAAGCGCCTGAATCGACCCGTTCGGGTAGGCGAGCAGGGTGGGTTGGATGGCGGCGTAATCGAGCGGGGAGTTCAGCGGCTTGGTTTTGCTCCAGTAACGGTTCTGTATGTAGCGCTCCATCTGCACACGCCAGCCGGCGTCCTCAAGGCTCGAGCCGCAGAGCAGGGTGCCGTTGGCCAACTCGATGGGCTTGTTCTTCACCGGGCCGAGGTACCCCTCCGGCAGGCGGATTGGTTTCTCCCAGGTCAACCCGTCGTCCTTTGATTTTCGCATCATGCCCCACCATTGCCTCGGATTGGGGCCGACCTTGTAGAATAACAGCAGCGTGCCGTTGGACTGCCTGAACAGCACCGGATTCCAGCAGGGATACTGGATGCGCCTGGCTGAGTCGACACCATCGGCGGCCGGCTTGGGAGCGGACCAGCCGCTGCCTTCGTTGCGCGACATCCAAATGACCACATCGTACGCACCTTCATCCGCGCCGCCAAACCAGGCGGTCACGATGCCGCCCTCGATCTCCGCAATGGTGGAGGCGTGCACACCGGCCACCGGCATTTTCTCGGCGATCATCTCGCCGCCGTACATTCCTGCCTGCTGCTCGAGGGAACCGGCCACATCGATTTCGACCGTCTCGGCCGGCGTCTCTACGGGGGCTTCCTTTGCAGGTGTCACGGCTGCTTCCTGGGAAACAGCTGAGCCGGGTAGGGCCAGAATCGCAGCCGTCACGGCTACTATTGTCGCGTATTTAAGGTAGCGAATCATAATCGATCTTGGAGTGCAGAAACCTCGTTTTTGTTCAAACCAAACGCGCCTCCTTGCACGAGCGTCAATACTGCCCAAGAACGAGCCTGCGTCAATTCAGAAAATCCCATTCCGGCCCCAAAACGCAAAAAAGTTGGCCAAACCGCCACTCTCAAGGCAGAATACGCCGCTTTTTTACGGGATGAGCACCAGGAAAAACAATGATTCAACGGTAAGCAGGGAGATGGTTGTGCAAAACCAACTGGGCCTCCACGCGCGCCCGGCGTCGATGTTTGTCAAGATGGCGACCCGGTTCAAGAGTGAGATTCTCGTCGCGAAAGAGGGCGAGGAGGTCAACGGCAAAAGCATCATGGGCCTGATGATGCTGGCCGCCGGCCCCGGCACCACGCTCACCGTCACCGCCGAGGGCAGCGACGCCGCCGAGGCTGTCAACGAGCTGGAGCAGCTTGTGAACCGCAACTTTGAGGAGGAATAACCCCGACCCTTCCCATGGCCGACAACGATTTTGACATCCAATACGTCGCCAACCTGGCACGGATCGCCCTGTCGCCGGAGGAGGAGGCCAAGCTTGGCGCCCAACTCGGCGACATCCTCGGCTACGTGAAAAAACTCGAGGAACTCGACGTCACCGACGTCGAGCCAATGGCCCACGCCGTGCCGCTGACCAACGTCCTGCGCGCCGATGAGGTGCAGCCGTCGATCCCGCAGGAAGCCGCCCTGGCCAACGCGCCCAAGCAGGCCAACGGCCTGTTCATCGTGCCCAAGATCGTCGAGTGATGCTGCACGAACTCACCCTCTCCGGCCTCACCGCCAAGCTCGCCGCCAAGGAGGTTTCCTCCCGCGAGGCGATGCAGGCCTGCCTCGACCGCATCGACGCCGTCGATGGCCAAGTCAATGCCTTCATGAGCATCGACCGCGACGATGCGCTTGGCCAAGCGGACGCTGCCGACGCGGCCTTGGCCAAGGGCAACACTTACGCCGCTCAACCGCTGCTTGGCGTGCCGATTGCGCTGAAAGATTTATTTTGTGCCAAGGGTCAGCCGGCCAATTGCTCGTCGAAAATCCTCGGCGACTTCCGCTCGCCGTACGACGGCACGGTCGTCCGCAAACTTCGCGAAGCCGGCGCGGTGTTGTTCGGCCGATTGAACATGGACGAATTCGCCATGGGCAGCTCGACGGAGAACTCGGCGTTTGGGCGCAGCAACAATCCGTGGGATTTGGAGCGGGTGCCGGGCGGTTCGAGCGGCGGCTGCGCGGCATCGGTCGTGGCGCAGGAATGTTTCGCCAGCATCGGCACCGACACCGGCGGCTCGATCCGCCAACCGGCGGCGCTGTGCGGCGGCGGCGGCCTCAAGCCGACGTACGGGCGCGTGTCGCGTTACGGCGTGGTGGCGTTTGCCTCGTCGCTTGACCAAGTCGGCCCGTTGACGAAAGACGTGCGCGACTCGGCGACGCTGCTCGGCGCGATGTCCGGCCACGACCCACACGACTCAACCAGCGTGCCGACGGACGTGCCGGATTACGCCGCCGGACTCGGCGGCGACCTCAAGGGAATCAAACTTGGCTTGCCCAAAGAATATCTCATCGACGGCATCGACCCCGAGGTGCG
>QOAX01000219.1 GCA_003972865.1 Verrucomicrobiota bacterium
TCAGTGCAAAAACATCGCGTCGCCGTAGCTGAAAAAGCGGTATCGCCTGGTGACCGCCTCGGCGTAGGCGCTCAACACGCGGTCACGCCCGCCGGTGCCGCCCGGCTGCGCGAACGCGCTTACCAGCATCAGCAGCGTGGACTTGGGCAGGTGAAAATTGGTGAGCAACGCATCGACGACTTGAAACTCGTGCGGCGGATAAATGAAAATGTCCGTGCGGCCAAGCTGCGGCCCGACCGGCACACCGCCGGTGGCGGCTGACTCGAGCACGCGCATGCTTGTCGTGCCCACGGCGACGACTCGCCGCCCCTCGGCCTTGGCCTGGTTGACGGCATCAGCGGTGGCGTCGGTGATCTCGAGGCGTTCCTTGTGCATCGGGTGATCCTCGATGCGGTCGCACTCCACCGGCTGAAACGTTCCCGGCCCGACGTGCAGCGTCACTTCCGCGAACGTCACACCTTTCGCGCGAAGCCGGTTGAGCATCTCATCCGTGAAGTGCAGTCCCGCGGTCGGCGCGGCGACCGAACCGTCGGCCTTGGCGTACACCGTCTGGTAACGCTCGCGATCGGCGAGTGTGTCGATCGGTGCACGCTCGATGTACGGCGGCAACGGTGTCTCGCCGATGGCCTGCAGGAGTTCTTGCGCGCCCGGCGACTCAGGGAGGCGCAGCAGATATTTGCCGGTATCGTTCTTGTCGATCGCCTCGACCCAGTGCGGAGTGGGGCGGCCATCGAGGTCGTGCAACTGGATGCGTGTCCGGTTGTGAATGCGTTTGCCGGGACGCAGCATGCACCACCATTCGCCGGGCGCGTGCTCCTCGGTGAGCAGGATCTCCACCCGCGCGCCGTCGCCCGCCTTTTGACCACGCACGCGCGCCGGGATGACACGCGAGTTGTTCGCCACCAACACGTCGCCCGCCTGGAGCAACTCCTCCAAGTCGGTAAACTGTCGGTGCGTGACGCCACCGCTGTAGCGATCCAGCGTCAGCAAACGCGAGGCGTCCCGTTGCTCGATGGGATGCTGGGCTATAAGTTCCTGAGGGAGGGGATAGTCGAAATCGGCCGTCCGCACGGCGGCATCTACTAGCCGGTTTTGGAGCCGGTTTCAACGCAGCGGAGGCCGTCCGTAGCAGGCCACAGAGGGAATTTGGGACACACGCAGCCCTGCCATGCCACTTGGCCAAGCGGGGAGAAACATCGAAAAAGTGTTATAAATGCCGAAATTCGAGACATCGGAAGGCCAGTCAAAAAAGTTTATTTTTTTAAAAAAATTAGTTGACGCCTCGGGGAGATAACGGTAGAAAACGGGAAAATTTGGGTCGCATAGGGCCGTTTTGGTATCCGAGCAACCTGTTATGTCTGCAACCCAAGACCAACCGACGACCGTTTATTCAGGTCGATTCCGTCATGGAATCGACCGAAGCCGGCGTGTCATGGTCCCTTCCAAGTGGCGTCCCAAATCCGGCAAAACGGAGTTATCCGTCCTCCCGTGGCCGCTGGGGGATCAGCAGTTTCTTTTGGTTTTGCCTCCCAAACGCTGGAACATGGTACTGGAGAGGTTGAATGAAATGTCACTTTTCGATGATCAGGCGGCAATGGCGGAGCGGGTAATCGGGGGAAGCTCGGCTCACCTGACGTTGGACAAGGCGGGTCGGTTGTGTCTGCCGGAGGAGTTGGCCGCCGTGGCCGGGCTGCGGAAGGAGGCCATGTTTGTGGGCCGGCTGAACAAGTTCGAAATCTGGGAGCCGGGTCGATTCAAGGAAAACAACAAGGGCAACGAAGCGGTTGCGGCTGCGGCCATCAAGAATTTAAACCTATGAACCTGATGCAATATCTTTCTGTTGGTGGAACCCTCGAGAGGCCAAGGGAGAAGTTTCTCTCTCGCAGGATTGGGAACAGCCAGGAGGGCCTGGCCGATGAGGGGGGCGGGGAGCTTGCCCATCCGGAGCCGGTGGCGCTGGTTCGACCAGCGGTGCGGGGCTCGGGGCAGGGTGAGTTTGGTTTTCTCGAGCCCCTCGAGATTGAGCCAAAGCCATCCGGGCCGGGAAACCATTTGGATCTTGGTCAAGCGGAAGCCAAGCCGCAGGCCAGAGATCAGATTGAGGTATACAGCCGCATCAGCCCGTCACGCGTGCGGGTGGTCCGGAACGACCTGGCCGGGTCGGACCTCGCGCTTCGCGCCGGTGAAGGAGTGGAACAATTCCGCCCGAGCCTCATCGCGGAGGAACCGTCGAGGAGTTCATGGTTCGAGCGCATGCGCGGCCGGTTTGAGTCGTTGAATCAGGTGTCGCGGTGGGTGTCACGCCGGTCGTGGCGTTGGTTGCTGGCTTTCAAGTCGTTTTGGCCGGCCGGAATCATGGCCGGGGCGTCTGTCGGTGCGCTGAAGGTTGCCCCCGAAAAAGTGGCGGATGAGACGCCGGCGCAAATGAACTCCACCGAGTTGGACGAGGCGATCGAGATGGCCACGGACTACAAGACGGACGTGTACGTGGACGGACGAGTGGCGTGGAGCTACGAGGAATATGCCTCAAGCGTGAAGGAGATTGTTCCCATCGAGGATGCCAATGACTTGTGACCGAATTCATCCACGAACCGGTTTTGCTGGAGGAAGTGCTCTCGGCTCTTCAACCGGCGTCGGGCGGCTTGTACGTGGATGGCACGGTCGGCGGTGGCGGGCACGCGGAGGCGATCCTCGAGGCGAGCAACCCGGACGGCCGCCTGGTTGCGTTCGATCGCGACGACTTGGCGTTGGCCGCCACAGCCAGGCGCCTGGCCAGGTTTGGCGGCCGGCTGCAGTTACACCGAGAATCGTTTGCCGGCTTGGCCAAGCGCCTGGCCAAGGCGAGTTGCGACGGGGTGCTGTTGGATCTCGGGGTGAGTTCGCCGCAGCTCGACGAGGCGGAGCGCGGTTTCAGCTTTCAGGTCGAGGGGCCGCTGGACATGCGGATGGACCGCCGGCAGCCGGTGACGGCGGAGCAGTTGGTGAACGAGCTCGAGACCGGGCAGTTGGCGACGATTTTTTGGGAACTAGGCGGCATTCGCCGGTCGCGGCGCATTGCCCGGGCGATTGTTGAGCAGCGCGACATGCAACGACTCGAAACCACCACGCAACTGGCCGAGACAGTGGAGCGGGCCTGCCCCCGGCGGGGCGCACGCACGCATCCGGCAACCGGCGTGTTTCAGGCGTTGCGCATGGTGGTGAACGACGAGCTTGACCAGGCGCAGGCCGGGCTGGATGCCGCCTGGTCGGTGCTCAAGCCGGGCGGCCGCCTGGCGGTGATCACGTTCCACTCCGGCGAGGACCGGCTAGTGAAACAGTTCAGCCGCGGACTGGCCAAGCCGTACACGGTGCGCGGCGGGATCGATGTGCCGGAACTGCGCGAGCCGCGCGAACCGTTGGCCCGGGAGCTGAGCCGCAAGGCGATCAGGCCAGGCGCCGCCGAGCTCGAGCGAAACCCGCGAAGCCGCAGCGCCCAGCTTCGGGCTTTGGAGAAACTTTAACCGCACATGCCGCGCAATCGAAAAAAACAGGACTCCCCGCTGAGCGTTGGCTCGTGGATCAGGGCCGCGCTGCTCTGCCTGCTCCTCGGCGTCACGGCGATGGGGTACGTGTGGCAGAAGTCGCAGATTCACCAACTCGGTACCGAGGTCCGAAAAAAGGAGGTGCGTCTCGAGTTGATCAAGGGCGACAACGACCGCTGGCAGCAGCTCCGTGCTGAGATGCGCTCGACACAGAAACTTTATGATCGGGTCCGCAAACTCGGGCTTGGGCTGACGATGCCGCAGCCGGAACAGGTGCTGCGACTCTCTGATCTTCCGCTAGACGCCAAGGAGCTGAAGCAAAGCAAACCGGGGGAATACCGAACGGTAGCCAACGAGCCGCGCCGGGAACGGCCGTAACAAACATGAAAAAAAACCTGTTCACACACTGACGTGGCAACGATCGCAGCCAACGCTCACCGGGGAAGGGTGATGATACTGGTCTCACTCATAACGGCCGGTTATGTGGGACTCGGGGTGAGGTTGGTGGATATTCAGGTGCTCCAGCACGACAAACACGCCGCGCACGCGCTGGACAACACCCGCCGCAGGGTGATTCACGCCTCGAGGCGCGGCGATATTCTGGACATCCGGGGCACGGTGCTGGCGACGAGCCGCATCGCGAAGACGGTGTGCGCCGACCCGTCGCTGATGGGCACCCACCAGCGGCTTGTGGCCAGGGCGATCGCGCCGTTTCTCGGAAGGAATGCGGCCGACTTGGCCAAGCGCATGAAGCAACGCGTGTACATCGACGCGGAAGGCCGCCAGCGCGAGGACAAGCACGTCGTGCTCAAGCGCAAGGTGCTGCTCGAGGATTGGCAGGGCATCACCAACGCATTGGCGCACATCGAGTTTGGTGTCGATGTGAAGTCGCTGCCCCGCAAGGAGCGGCTTGAATATTACAACGTCAGGCGCTCCGTGTTCTGCGAGCGGGTCGATTCGCAGTTGCGGGTTTATCCCGGCGGCAACCTTGCCGCGCATGTGACCGGATTTGTCGGCGTGCGCGATCCGGAGGGCTCGAGCGTGCCGATGGTTGGCCTCGAGGGGAAACACGGCGTCGAGATGATGCTCGACTCGGAGCTCGAGGGCGTGCGCGGCTGGCGCGAGACCGAGACCGATCGCAGCCGCCGCGAGGTGGTGGCATTCCGCGAATACAACGTGAAGCCGCGTGACGGGATGAACGTGGTGCTGACGATCGACGCCAACGTCCAGTACATCGCCGAGAAGGGGCTCGAGGCGCTTTGCGCGAAGCACACGCCGGCGAGCGCGTGCGTCGTGGTGGTGAACCCGCAGACCGGCGCGATTCTCGCGCTAGCCAACCGGCCAACGTTCGATCCCAACAAGCCGGGCGACTCCAACGCGGCCAACCGCCGCAACCGGGTGATCACCGACGTGTTTGAGCCGGGCTCGACCTTCAAGATCGTGGCGGTGTCCGGCGCGCTCAACGAGGGCGTGGTGCGGTTGCACGATCGGTTCCATTGCGAGAACGGCAGCTTTTATTTCGCCGGCAAGGTGCTGCACGACCACCACGCGTACGGCCAGTTGTCCGTTCGGGAGATCATCATCAAGTCGTCCAACATCGGCACGGCCAAGGTGGCGATGAAACTGGGGGCGTCGCGGCTGCACAAATACATTTCCGAGTTGGGCTTTGGCCAGCGCAGCGGGGTGCCGTTGCCGGGGGAAGTGCGCGGCATCCTTCATCCGGTGAGGAACTGGAGCAAGTTGTCGATCTCGCGGATTCCAATGGGCCACGAGATCGCGGCAACGCCGCTGCAACTCGTGATGGCGATGTCCGCAATGGCCAACGGCGGCAACCTGATGCGACCGCTGCTGGTGGATCGGCTGGTGGATCGGGATGGGAATGTCGTGATGCAGTATGAACCGACCGTGGTTCGCAAGGTGATCCGCGACGAGACAGCGCAGCAGATGGTAAAGACGCTGATGGCGGTGGTCTCTGCCGGGGGCACCGCGCGTCAGGCTTGGCTCGAGAACTATGCCGTCGCCGGCAAGACTGGCACGGCGCAAAAGCCATCGAAGACCCGGCGCGGCTACGAGGCCGGGAAATATTTTTCGTCGTTCATCGGATTCCTGCCGGCGGAGAACCCCAAGTTGTGCATCGGGGTGTTTGTGGACGAACCGCACAATGGGCACTACGGCGGCGTGGTGGCGGCGCCGACGTTCAAGGTGATCGCCGAGAAGTCGGCCAACTACCTCGGCCTCGAGCCGTCGGTGCCGGTGAAGCCGATGTCGGAACAGAAACCCCGAGTGGTGTTGAGATGATGGAACCGCGCACGTTGGGTTATGTTGAGGAGAGCTGCAACGGGCAGCTCGTCGCGGGCCAACGCTCGTCGAGTATCCGCCGCGTCTGCACCGACTCGCGCCTGGCCAGGCCGGGTGACCTGTTCATTGCGATTCGCGGCGACCGCTTCGACGGGCACGACTACCTCAACGACGCACTTGGCCAAGGGGCGGAGGCTGCCATGGTCAGCCGTTCCCGGCTTGGCCAAGCGAAGGTCGCCGGGCCGATAATCGAGGTGGAGGAGACACGAGATGCGCTTGGCCGACTGTCCGCCCATTACCGGCGGGATTTTGAGCTGCCTGTGATTGCGGTTGGCGGCTCCAACGGCAAGACTGGCACTAAGGAAATTTTGGCCACGGTTCTTGGGCAGCGGCTCGAGACACTCTCGAGCGAGGCCAGTTTCAACAACGACATCGGGGTGCCGCTCACGTTGCTGAGGCTACGCAAGGCCCACGAGGCGGCGGTGCTCGAGGTCGGCTCGAATCATCCCGGCGAGATGGAGCCGTTGCTTCGGCTCATCCAGCCAAAGTACGGCGTGCTGACAAGCATCGGGCGTGAGCATCTGGAGTTTTTTGGCGATCTGGCCGGGGTGATCGAGGAGGAGGGGGCGCTGGCGGAGGCACTGCCGCCGGACGGCTGCCTGTTTGCCAATGGAGACATTGAGGGACTGGAGGCCATCCGCGCACGCTGCCGCGCAACGGTTGTCACGGTCGGGGCGGGGGAGAGTTGTGACTGGCGGATCGCCGGCATCGCGCTGGACGACGAGGGGACGACTTTCGAACTGATTTCGCCGAAGGGAGATTGGAGCGGAGCCTACCGCATCAACCTGCTGGGCCATCAAAACGCCCGGAACGCCGTGCTCGCAATAGCGCTCGCGGCGGAGCTGGGCCTGAGCCAGGAGGAACTGGACCAAGGCCTGCAGTGTTGCCGTCCGGCGTCGATGCGAATGGAGATGCAGACACTCGGCGGTGTCCGCATCATCAACGACGCCTACAACTCCAATCCGGACTCCCTTCTGGCGGCTTTGGAGACGATGGAGTCCTTTCCGACTGGGGGAAAACGCATTGCCGTTCTCGGCGACATGGCCGAGCTTGGACAAGCCAGCGAGTCCGCCCACGTTGAGGCGGGCCGGCTTGCGGCCAGGCTTGGCCTGGACGGCTTGGTCGCCGTGGGACAATGGGCGGACACGACGGTGCGAGCAGCGCAGGAGGCCGGCCTGGTCAACGTGGCGGCGTTCGATGACGTCAACGTGGCCGGCCAGGCACTGGCCAAGAAACTGGAACCGGGCGACGTGGTGCTGATCAAAGGCAGCCGTGCGGCAAAAATGGAACGCATCATCGAGGCATTTTCGGAGGCCATGAATACGTAGCGAGACAGGATGTTTTTTTACCTCAGCCAGGTTCCGCAGTGGTTGGCCGAAAACGGCCACTCCGCCTGGGCGGACTGGCTCTCCTTCTTGCGGGTGTTCCAGTACATCACCTTCCGGACAGCCGGCGCGGCGGTCACGGCGCTGCTGTTTTGCTGGTGGCTTGGCCCAAAAATCATCGTGCTGCTCAAGCGGCTAAAATTCAACCAGGACTACAAGGACAAGGCCGAGGAAGCCGGCGGTCTGGATGCGCGGGTGCTCAGCAAGAGGGGCACGCCGTCGATGGGGGGAGTCATGATCGTACTGGCGCTGGATGTGACGGCGCTGCTGTGGGCCAAGTGGAACGAGTTCCTCGCGCTGAGCCTGATGTCGGTGGTGGTGCTGGCGGCGCTGGGTTTTTATGACGACTGGGTCAAGCTCACCCAGCAGGACAAGGCCGGCATCCACTCGAAAGTGAAGCTGGCGGTGCAACTGGCGCTGGGTCTCTTCATTGGCATTTACCTGTGGAATCATCCTGATCCGACCAAGAGCGACTTAATCGGGAAACTGGTGGTGCCGTTTTACAGCGGCGAGATCGTGTTTGCCGGGGTGGGGTTCGTTGGCCTGCTGGTCACCACAGCGGCCATCGTGGGCAGCTCGAATGCCGTGAACCTGACCGACGGCCTCGATGGACTGGCCATCGGCTGCACGCTGATCGTGACGTTCGTTTTCATTATTTTCACCTACATCGCCGGCAACAAGATCATGGCCGAGTATCTGCGCGTGCCGTACGTCGAGGGGGCGGGGGAGTTGACGGTGTTCTGCGCGGCGATGGTGGGTGGCGGGCTGGGGTTTCTCTGGTTCAACTGCCACCCGGCGCAGGTGTTCATGGGCGACACCGGGTCGCTGGCGCTGGGCGGTGTGCTCGGCGTGATCGCGGTGCTGATTCACCAGCCGTTTGTACTGGTGATCGCCGGGGGTGTGTTCGTGATCGAGGCGGTGTCGGTGCTGATTCAGACCGGATGGTTCAAGCATACGCGGCGCAAGTACGGCGAGGGGCGGCGGGTGTTCCTGATGGCGCCGCTGCATCACCACTTCGAGAAAAAGGGCTGGTACGAGTCGCAGGTGGTCGCCCGGTTTTACATTTTGGGAATTCTTTTCGCGGTGCTCGCTTTGAGCACGCTGAAATTGAGGTAAGTTTGGCAGTCATGTTCAAGTTGAAAGGCAAGCGGGTTTTGTTGGTCGGCCTCGGTTCGCGCGGCCGGGCGGCCTGCCGCCTGCTCTGTGACTGCGGCGCCTCGGTGGTGGCGGTGGATCGCGAGGACGACGACCTGCTCCGCCGCGAGACCGGGCCGTTGGCCAAGATGGGGGCGGAGGTGCACCTCGGCTTGGCCAAGCCCCTGGCCAAGCTGCTCGACGGCGTCGAGTTGGGCGTGATTAGCGTGGGTGGCATTCGCGAAACAGCCTGGGTGCGCGCCCTGCGCAAGGCGGATCTCCCCGTGATCGGCGAGTTGGAACTTGGCTCCCAGCAGTTGCGCTGCCTCAACATCGCGGTGACTGGCACCAACGGCAAGACGCCGGCGGCGAAACTGATCGAACAAGTGCTGATCGGCGCGCAACGAGAGACCCGGCTGGCCGGCAAGGTGGACTACCCCATTTGCGATGCCGTGGGCGACTCGAAGGAGCTGGATTACCTGATCCTTGCAGTGAACTCGTTCCAGCTCGAGTTGACCCACTTTTTCAGCCCGACGGTCGCCGTGCTGACGAACATCGCGCCGGACCACATGGATCACTACGGCTGCATGGCGGAGTATGTGAACGCCAAAGCGCGGATATTTGCCAACCAGCAGCCGTTCGACTGGGCGATCATCCAGAGCGAGGCACTGGCACAGATCCGGTCGTTCGGCATTGAGATTCTCTGCAAGATCATCACCTTCAGCGCGAGCAACCGCCGGGCGGACATTTCGCTCGATCGCGGTCTGATCGTGAGCCGGGTGCCGGGGTGGGAGGGCCCGCTGATGGATTTCACCGAGTGCCAGTTGCAGGGGGCGCACAATGCGGAGATTCTGATGGCCGCGCTGGCGGCCGGGCGCGTGTTTCGGATTCCGCTGGAGCAATCGGCGGAAGTCCTTAGGAATCACCCGGCGCTGCCGCACCGGTGCGAGCTCGTGGCCGAAATGGGCGGGGTGAGCTACATCAACGACTCTCGCTCCACCAACCTCGCCGCTCTCGAGAAGTCACTTTCCTCAATGAAACCAGGCCCAGGCGGACGCCCCAACGTCTGGCTGCTGGCCGGCGGACGCGACAAGGCCGGTGCCTACCACGACATCGGCCCGCTGCTTTCCCGCAGGGTTAAGGCGGCGTTTTTGATGGGTGAAACCCGTGAAAATCTGCGCACCGCATGGAGCCTATTCACGCCCTGCCGACTGGTGGATTCGCTGGAGGAGGCGGTCCGCCAGAGCGCGGAATTGGCCGAGGAGGGCGACGTCATTTTGCTCTCGCCAGCGAGTGAGGATTCCGGTAGCGTCAACGGCTATCAACATCGTGGCGAGATGTTCCGGCGATCAGTCGAACTCTTGGCCGGTACTTCAACGGAAGCTGAAAGCACCGGCAAGGCCGGTTCAGCCTCAAAAATCCCACACGTCTTGTCGCGATGAAACACGTCCTCCAACCACCATATCTTGTGTTCCCGCCCCGCGCGCTTGCAAGCGCGCCAGATTTTTTTCAATCAACCAAGGAGTAAATAATCATGTCCAGTCATAACCCACTTCGACCCAAGAGTTCCCTGCTCGAGCAGAAAGCCAAGAGCCGTTCCGGCCTGCAGATGGTGATGATCATCGTGGCCGTGCACGTGGTTTTCCTCGGGGGGCTGTTGTTCTCCGGCTGCCGCCCGGAACAACCGACACCCGACAACGCGGCCGACACCAACGCCATTCCGGTTTTGCCACCCATCGGGGGAGGGGTGGCCTCTCCGCCGGGGGCAACCAACGCGGTAAGCGTCGTGGAGCCGCCCGGTACGGACACCAACGCAGTGACCGCCGCCCCGCCGCTTCCGGGCGCCACGACCGGCGAACCCAAGCCGCCACCCGTCACGCGCGACCCGGCCTCGGTGGAGGACATTGTACCGCTGATCCCCGAGCCAACGGGAGGGCCCGAGGTGCCGGTGGCCATCGGCGAGATCGAATACGTGGTGGCCAAGGGAGACAACTTCACCACCATCGCGCGCAAATTCGGCGTTACGGTGCAGGCTATCATCAAGGCCAACCCAGCGGTGGATTCGAATCGCATCGCGATTGGCCAAGTGCTGATCATCCCCGCGAAGGCACCGAAACCGTCCGAGCCGGCATTGCCGGAGGGAACTACGGTATACGAGGTCAAGTCCGGCGACAACCTCTACAACATCGCCAAGGCACACAAAACCACGTGGAAGGCGATCCGGGATGCCAACAACCTTCAATCCGACGACATTCGGGCGGGGCAAAAACTGATCATCCCATCACCGGCGGCGAACGAGTAGTCAGCGGAGCATGCGGCCCGGATGAAGTTTGCCTCGACCACGCTGGTGTTTGTCGTTTCCGCCCTGCTTGCGCTGGGGTTGGTGATGCTCTACAGCGCCACCATGTTCCACCGGGGGGG